>CAZJJQ010000577.1:0-1102 GCA_964546345.1 uncultured Planctomycetales bacterium | reverse complement strand
GACTGAACGTCCCCGACTGAACGTCCCCGACGCCCTCGCTACGTCCCCTATCGGCGGGGCCCTAGCAGATGGGCCTGCCCTCCGCAGATTTTGAAACCGACCGCGACCAGATCGCGGCGATCGTCACGAACCGAGCGCCGGAGCTCTCGCCGGCCCCGACGGCGTTCGCGGGGGAGCTCGCGGGCGCGCTCGCGCAGGTGACGCAGTCGGTCGGCGGCGACGTAGACCAGGCGGGCCGGGACGCGGTGCCCTCGGCCGACTCCAGCAGCCAGGGCCTCGACAACTGGGCCGTGGCGGTGGGCATCAGCAACGGGGCCGGCGGGTACGGGAGGCGCGGGGCGACCTTCGCGCAGGGCTACCTGGCCTATTTGACCGGCGAGGCCACCACGGCCTACCTGGCGGGGCAGCAGGCGACGGCGGCAGGGATCACGCTGAGGTTGCGCACCGGGGTCACCATCCCCGGAACCTCTGGCACCGGCCAGGTCGCGGGGACGTGGGACGCGGATCCCGCTTCTCCGGGCTCGGCCGGCAGCGCGGGCAACCAGACCCCGGGGACGGTCCTCGCCCTGGTGAGTCCCCCGCCGACTTCAGACAGCACGATCACGCTGCAGTCCGGGCCCGCGGTCGCGGGGCAGGACGCGGAGGCAGACAGCAGCGTCCTCCTCCGCATCCAGGCGAAGATGCAGCGGCCCCCGAACGGGGGCAACGGGACCGACTACCGCGAATGGGGCGAGGGCGCCACGGACGCAAGCGGCAACCCGGCGAGCCAGGCCCGCCTGACCGCGTACGTCTTCCCCAACTACTTTGGCGACGGCAGCCCGCTCCTGTTGGTTCTCCAGGCGGGGAGTGGGCTCGGCCGGCTCGTGGACGCGCCGACCCTGGCCAAGATCTCGACGTACATCAACGGCACGAACACCCTGGAAGGTCAGCGGCCGGTCGGCACCGACTGCACGGTGGAGACGGGGTACATGAGCCCCCTGCGCGCGCTGACGTGCCTCCTGCGCTGCGTGCCGAGCAAGGCCGCGTACGCGTACGACTGGGTGCAGCTCGGGCTGCCCCTCAGCGTCGCGGGCAAGATCACCGCGGCCCTCCCCGCGTGGGC
>CAZJJQ010000576.1:0-3058 GCA_964546345.1 uncultured Planctomycetales bacterium | reverse complement strand
TCCTGCTCCGACTCCGGATCCGGCGTCACCGTCCCCGGCCGTTCGATCAGCAGGCGGTCCATCCACGACGCGAACGGCGAAGCGTGGAACCGGACGAGGTCCGTGGGGGAAAACGTCAGTGCGCCGGCAGCGTCCCTCTTCATGCGACCTCGCGTGCCCGCGACCAGGGGAGTGCGCGGGCGCGCGAACCCTACAGAGCGGGGGGCTACGTGTCGAGGAGGTAGGGGGCGCCGGGGGAGGGGGAGGACGCGGAGGAGGGCGGGCACCGGGAACGCGGCCGGCAGGGAGAAGGGCAAGGGCGGCCCGGGTCCGGCCGCACGGGCGACATGAGGGCCGAGACCGGGACCGAGGGCCGGCCCCCCTCAGCGCCATGCTTCGCGCGACGGGTCTGCTCCTCGCCCGAGCTGCGGCTGGCGGGAGAGCAAGGGAATCGAACCCTCCCGTCCCCCCTCGCGAGGAGACGCAGCGGTTTTGAAGACCGAGGCCCCCACCAGGGGTGCATCCTCTCCCGAGGACGGCCTGGCCACAGGTTACGTCGGTTCGTCCTTCTCGTCCACCCCCTTGCGGGGGCCCAAACGGGGACCGCCTTCGAGGACGGGGGTGGACGACGGTGAACGGTCAGCCCCCGCCTCGGCGCTCGCTGCGAGCGCATGGTGCGCTACTAGAGTGCCTCCCGTCAAGGCGAGAGGTGCAGGATGCGCCGTGCGCCCTTCCACGATCAACACGCTGCCGTTGGCCGTGGGCAGATCCTCGGGACGCAGTCGGGCAGCGAGACTCGCCATGCCCTTCGCCGCGAAGCCGGGGACGAGATGCGCGTAGCGCTGGGTGACGTAGACGGATCCGTGCCCGAGGATGCGGGCGACCTCGTAGATCGGCACCCCGTCCTGGACCATCCAGCTCGCGGCGGTGTGACGGAGCGCGTGGAAGCCGACCTTCTTCCGGCGGTCGGGAACGATCTTGGTACAGGCTCGACGGGCCCGACGAAGGTCGTCGCGGATCGTGTCGATCGCATCAGCGAAGAGGTGATCTTCTCCCTCCGTGCGCTCGCAGCGATCGCGGTGGGCAAGAACCTCCCGACGCAGGGCGGGTGTCATCTCCAACCGTGGCGGCGTTGACTTGGTCCCACGTCCCCGAGGCGGGTTGAGGTATCCGAGGTCGAAGTCAAAGTGCTTCCAACACAGCCGGAGGATTGCCCCGCGCCGGAGCGCCGTCCCGAGCGCGATGACGATGAAAGTTCGAAGGCGTGGAGTGGCAACCTCCAGCAAGGCGATCGCCTCGGTCTGCGTCAGCCAGAAGACCTTCTCGGACTCTGGCTCGGGGAACCTCGTCGTGGCCCGCACGGGGTTGTCGTTAGCGAACCCGCGTGGGATCCCCCACTTGAAGATCGCGGAGGCTTTCGCTCGATCGCGATTCGCGGTCGCGGAAGAAGACCTCTCCTGGCGCTCGTCAAGCCAGAGCTGGATGTCCCGAGGCTTCAGATCCGCGAGGAGCTTCCCCGCCCACGGCGCCCTGCAGATGCTCTGGATGCGTCGATTCTCCGTCAGGGTCGTGTCGGGGTCAGCGTTGGGCCGAGGGGGGCGTGCCATGTACGCCTCGGCGAGCTGCGCGAACGTTCGCTGGTCCTCGACCAAGTCGCCGAAGACGCTGTGGAGGATCTCGGCCGAGGTCCTCCTCTCGGCCACCAAGGTCTCGATCCGGGAGAGGAGACGACGGGCTACGGCCCGCGTGTCCCCCCCGTACTTCTTGAAGCGCTGGGTCTTTCCAGGACCGGCGGGCAGCGGGAACGAGACGTAGAACCCGGGGTAGTAGCCGCCGCCGGGCTTCTTCTTGCGCCACACGGAACCGAACGTGCGTACGGGCATGGCTACACCTCCTCAAGGCTGTTGAGGAAGGCGTCGAGGTCCGCCGGGCGCACGACGAGGCGGCGACCGTCCTGGAAGGCGCGGAGCCGCCCGAGGCGGACCTGCTTGTGAGCCCAGCCCCGAGAGCGGCGTCCGCAGCGGGTGGCGACCTCCCCCATGGTCAGGAGCTCCCTGTCGGCAGGGGGCGGCGGGGACGGAGGCGGCGGCGGGGGCGGGGGCGGGCATGGGGGCCCAGATACGGCCGACTTGACGGTGGGCCAAGGCCCCACTACGGAAGCTAAGGAAGGACAACGACTTACGACATCTTGGTAGGACATGCGTGGCTCCTCCGTAGAGCCACGAGTTCAGATACAGGGCCCATCGAGTGGGGATTTTAGAAGTTGATGGGGCGCCGGGTGTGGGCGCCCGAGGGTCACGAGGTTCTTCGCGCCGCCCGGGGCCCGGCCGGTGCAAAGCGCCCACCGTTGAGGCCGAATGCGGGATGGGTGCAACCGTAGGCCCCCGCGCTTAGGATCAGAACCGCCATGCGCCACGTAGCTCTAATCCCCTTCATCCATGCCTCGTCCCCGGCGATTGGATGCAGCAGCCGGACTCCGCATGCTTCTAAGTGGGACGAGGGAGGACGATAATGTCTGGTACTCCGGCTCCGGTCAGCCGTGCTGATAACGTGAGCGCATGCGTGCCGTGTGGCGCGCCATCGCGAGTTGTTTCCATCTCAGAGGAAAAGAAGGTTGATGTCCTCCTTGCGGTAATGGCTTCTGTTCGAACCCACATTGAAGAATGGCAAGGGCGCTCACTCACGTTTATGACTTGGTCAACAGGTCTTCTCGTCGGCGCTCCAGCCATCGCGCTGAGCGGCAAGAGCTACAGCTTCTCTGAGCGGGCTATCATGGCGCTCGGGGTGTTGGTGTTTGGTGCATTTGGCGTGGTGTACTTGTGCTACGTCACGCAGGCGGTCAGCGGGAATGGCCGTGTACTTGTGAAATGCGAGTCCGCATTGGGACTCTGCGATCCGGGACTCTACTGTGAGCAGGCTCCATTCTTCGAACGTTCAGCAAGCGGCGAATGGGTTCGGCCTATCCAGATTTACGCGCTAGTGACCTTCCAGGTCGTGGTCATCGTCATTTCAGCGATGGCCTTGCTGCTCCTTGGCAGCTAACCCTGCCGACAATGCGCGAGCATTGGACCTGCCACTG
>CAZJJQ010000575.1:0-3067 GCA_964546345.1 uncultured Planctomycetales bacterium | reverse complement strand
GCGGCGAGAAGAAGCGCAACGAGATCCTCCAGATGGCGCTGCTCGAGCCGCGCCTCGCGGTCCTCGACGAGACCGACTCCGGCCTCGACATCGACGCGCTGCGCGTGGTCGCCGAGGGCGTGAACGCCCTGCGCGCCCGCGACCGCGCGATCCTGCTCGTGACGCACTACCAGCGCCTCCTCGACTACGTGGTGCCCGACCGGGTCCACGTGCTCCAGGGCGGCCGCATCGTCCGCTCGGGCGGCAAGGAGCTCGCCCACGAGCTCGAGCAGCGCGGCTACGCCTGGATCGAGAAGGAGGCCAAGGCCGCGACGGAGAGGGTCGCCCGGTGACCGCCGCCGCCGGCACCACCGCCGCCGCGCTGCTCGACGCCTGGCTGCGTCGCGCCGACGAGGTGGCCACGGAGCGCGCGCTCGGCAACGAGCCCGGGTGCACGCTGGACGTGCGCCGCGCCGCCCGCGACCGCTTCGCCCGCCGGGGCTTCCCCACGCTCGACGACGAGGACTGGCGGTACACGAGCCTCGCCCCCCTCGAGCGGGCGACGCTCGCTCCCCGTCCGCTCGCGGGCGCGGCCCCGGCCCCGAAGCTCCTGCTCGCGCGCGAGACCCTCGCCGAGCGTTTCGGCCTGCGGGTCCACGGCGGGCTCCTCCTCGTCTTCGTGGACGGACGGTTCGCGCCCGAGCTGTCGAGCGGCCCCGAGCTGCCCCAGGGAGCCCACGTGGGGTCGCTGCGGGCCGCGCTCCTCGCCACCCCGGGACTCGTCGAACGCGCGCTCGGACGCACCGCCCTCGACGGCGACCGGCCCGTCCTCGACCTCTCGACGGCCCTGTTCGAGGACGGCCCGTTCCTCCACCTGGGCCAGGGCACCTGCCTGCCCGTGCCGATCGAGGTCCTCCACCTGATCTCGGGGGGCGCGGGGGGCGCGGTCTCCCTGTCCGCCCCGCGCACGCTCGTGGTCCTCGAGCCGGAGACGCGGATCACCCTCGTCGAGCGCTTCCTCTCCCTCGGCGGGGGCGCCTCCGCCGTGCTCCCCGCCGCCGAGGTGTCGCTCGGCCGCAACGCGGCCCTCGAGCACGTGCTCTGGCAGGAGCTCTCCGACGAGGCGACCTTCGTCGGGTCGCTCGACGTCCGCCAGGACCGCGACAGCCGCTTCACCGGCCACGTCCTCACGACCGGCGGGGCCCTCGCGCGCACGGACGTGAACGTCCTGCTCGACGCGGAGGGGGCCGAGTGCTCCCTGAACGGGCTCTACCTCGTCGGCGGGGCGCGCCATGCCGACCACCACACGACGATCGTGCACCGCAAGCCGCACGGCAGCAGCCGCGAGCTCTACAAGGGCATCCTCGACGGCCGGGCGACGGGCGTCTTCAACGGGAAGGTGGTCGTCCGCCCCGGCGCCCAGAAGACCGACTCGCAGCAGGCGAACCACAACCTGCTGCTCAGCGACGACGCCACGGTGGACACGAAGCCCGAGCTCGAGATCGAGAACGACGACGTGAAGTGCGCCCACGGCGCCACCGTGGGCCGCCTCCAGGAAGAGAAGGTCTTCTACCTGCGCTCGCGCGGCCTCGAGGAGGCCCAGGCGCGGGAGCTGCTCGTGCGCGGCTTCGTGCGCGACGTGACCGACCGGATCTCCATCCTCGCGGTCCGCGACGGCGTCGAGGCCACCCTGTCGGAGCGCCTGCCCTCCCTCGTGCGGGCGGAAGGGCAGGTGCGCGTGGAGCCCCGCCCGTGACGTCCGCCCGCCCCGCGCCCCCCGCCCCCGGCGCCCCCGTGACCCCCCGGCCCTTCGACCTCGAGCGGATCCGCGCGGAGTTCCCGATCCTCGGGCGCCGGGTGCGCGGGAAGCCGCTCGTCTACCTCGACAACGCGGCCACCAGCCAGAAGCCGCGCGCCGTCCTGGAGGCGCTCGACCGCTACTACCGCGAGACGAACGCGAACGTGCACCGGGGCGTGCACCTCCTCTCCCAGGAGGCGACGCTCGCCTTCGAGGCCGCCCGCGAGCGCGTGCGGCGGTTCCTCGGCGCCGAGAGCGAGCGGGAGATCGTGTTCACGCGCGGGACGACGGAGGCCGTCAACCTGGTCGCGCAGGCCTGGGGTCGCGCGAACGTCCGGGCCGGCGACGAGCTCGTGCTCACGACGATGGAGCACCACAGCAACATCGTCCCCTGGCAGATGCTCGCCAAGGCGACGGGCGCGGTCGTCCGCGTCGTGCCCATCGACGACACGGGGACCCTCGACCTCGCGGCGTACGAGCGGCTCCTCTCGCCGCGGACGCGCCTCGTCGCCGCGGTGCACGTGAGCAACGCGCTCGGCACCGTGAACCCCGTGCCGGCGATCGTCGCGGGCGCCCGGCGCGTCGGCGCGAAGGTCCTGATCGACGGGGCCCAGGCCGTCCCCCACCTCGCCGTGGACGTGCGGGCGCTCGACGTGGACTTCTACGCGTTCAGCGCGCACAAGGTCTACGGTCCCACGGGCGTCGGCGTCCTCTACGGCAAGCGCGCCCTCCTCGAGGCGATGCCCCCGTGGCAGGGGGGCGGCGACATGATCCGCAGCGTCTCCTTCGAGGAGACGACGTGGAACGACCTTCCGTACAAGTTCGAGGCCGGCACGCCCGACATCGCGGGCGGCATCGGCCTCGGCGCCGCGCTCGCGTGGCTGGAGGGCGTGGGGCTGTCGGAGGCGGCGGCCCACGAGGCGCGGCTCCTCGCCTACGGGACGGAGGCGCTGCGCTCGATCCCCGGCCTGCGGCTCGTCGGCACCGCGGCCGAGAAGGCCTCCGTGCTCTCGTTCACGCTCGAGGGGGTGCACCCCCACGACATCGGGACCCTGCTCGACCTCCAGGGCGTGGCGGTGCGCACGGGCCACCACTGCGCCCAGCCGGTGATGACGCGCTTCGGCATCCCGGCCACCGCGCGCGCCTCGCTCGCGGTCTACAACCGGACGGAGGACCTCGACGCGCTGGTGACGGCGCTGCACGGGGTGCGGAAGGTGTTCTCATGACCGAGGTCAACGACCTCTACCAGGAGCTGATCCTGGACCACGGCCGCAAGCCGCGGAACTTCCG
>CAZJJQ010000574.1:0-3073 GCA_964546345.1 uncultured Planctomycetales bacterium | reverse complement strand
TGCGGCGGCGGGGGCGGCGGCTCGCCCCCCGCGCCCCCCACCTCCCCGCCGACCTCGATCTCGTACGGCGCGTCCCTCTCCTTCCGGGCCGGCGAGGCGATCACGCCGGTCGCGCCCACGCTGTCGGGCGGGACGCCCACGTCGTTCACCGTGACGCCCCCGCTGCCCTCGGGCGTCACGCTGCATCCGCTCACCGGCGTGATCTCCGGCGCGCCGGGCGTGCCCGCCGCCACCGCGCCGTTCCAGGTGACCGCGACGAACGGGCTCGGGAGCGCGCAGACGACGGTCGCGATCGGGGTGGCGGCCGCGCTCCCGCCCGAGCTGGTCGCCCTCGCCCCGGGCTACGAGGTGGAGCGCGTGCTGGGCTCGCTCGCGGTGCCCTGCAAGCTGCGGTTCGCCCCGGACGGGCGGCTCTTCTTCAACGAGCTCTCGACCGGCCGCGTGCGCGTCGTGGACGCGGCGGGGTCGCTCGTCCCGACGCCCGTGGCGGCGCTGTCGGTCCTCGGCGGCGCGGAGCAGGGGCTCCTCGGCCTCGCCCTCTCCCCCACGTTCGCCACCGACGGCTTCCTCTACGTGTTCGCGTCCGTCCCCGCCTCCGGGATGCACGCGAACCGCAACCAGATCGTGCGCTTCACCCTCACGGGCGACGTGGGCGGGAGCCCCACGGTCATCGTGGACGACCTCCCCACGGCGAACGTGCACAACTCGGGCGACCTCGAGTTCGGCCCCGACGGGATGCTCTACGTCACGGTGGGCGACACCGACGACCCCGCGAGCGCGCAGCAGGCCGGCATGCTCTCCGGTCGCGTCCTGCGCTACACGCCGCTCGGCGCGATCCCGGCCGACAACCCGAGCCCCGCGAGCCCGCAGTGGTGCTTCGGGCTGCGCAACACCTTCGACGTCGCGTTCGAGCCCACGACCGGAGGCCTCTTCGGCGTCGAGAACGGGCCCGCCACCGACGACGAGCTCAACTTCCTCCAGGCCGGCAAGGACTACGGCTGGCTCGTCCCTCCGCCGGGCGGCCCGGGGGTCGGCATCCGCGTCCA
The DNA here is from genome assembly GCA_964546345.1 of uncultured Planctomycetales bacterium. Lineage (GTDB taxonomy): Bacteria > Planctomycetota > PLA2 > PLA2 > JAEUHO01 > JAYTCP01. The sequence goes on along the minus strand of CAZJJQ010000574.1, from coordinate 2,027 downwards.
GCACTGGCCCGAGGTCATCGCCCCCACGGGCCTCGCCTTCACGGCGCCGACCACGCTGGGCGGCGACTTCCCCGGCAACCTCTTCGTCACGGGCTACGTCGAGGCCGACCTGCGCCGGATCGCCCTCTCGGGGCCCCAGCTCCTCGACGTGGACCTCGAGGCGCCGTTCGCGGCCTGGAGCAACGTCGGCTTCGCGAACAAGCCGCTGGCGATCGCCACGGGCCCGAACGGGACGCTCTACGTCTCGACCTTCGACGCGATCTACCGGTTCCGCAAGGCGCCCTAGCCCGCGGCCCGGGCGCAGGCGATCCCGCGGGGGAATCGGCGGGGGGCGGCGGGGGCTGCCCCGGAGACGCGGGGTATGCTCCCGACCCCGTGCCGCCCGCCCCCGCCCCCTCGCCGCGACGCCGCACCCCGTGCGGGGCCGTCGCGCCGGGCCTCGTCGCCTGCGTGCTCGCGCTCGTGCCCGGGTGCGCGACCCCGAAGGAGCGTCGGGCGCAGGCCGACCACGACGCGTATCTCGAGCTGGCGGCGAAGCGGACCCGCGTGCCCGAGGTGGTCGGCGACCTCAACCTCGACGAGGCCTCGCGGCGGGGCCGGGCGGCGCGCGTCCCCGCCGAGGTCGTGGTCGATCTCGAGGGCGCGCTGCGTCTCGCGGCCTCGGCGAGCCGGGAGTACCTGAACGCGCGGGAGGACGCCTACCTGACGGCCCTCTCCCTCACGCAGGAGCGGCACGCGTTCGAGACCCAGCTCGGCCTCGGCGCCGTCGGAGCGGTCACGAAGGACGACGCCGGCGTCTCCGGCTCGGTCCGGCCCGAGGGCTCGGTCACCCGGAAGCTCGAGACCGGGGGTTCGTTCGTCCTCGCGCTGGCCACCGACTTCCTGCGCAGCTTCGCGGGCGACCCGCTCACGACCGCGCGCTCCCTGCTCTCGGCGGAGCTCGTGATCCCCCTCGCCCGCGGCTCGAGCCGCCTCGAGGCCCGGGAGGCGCTCACCCAGGCGGAGCGCGACACGCTCTACGCGCTGCGCGCCTACGCGCGCTTCCAGCAGGAGTTCACGGTGCGGATCGCGAGCGCCTTCTTCCAGGTGCTCGAGCGCCGCGACACGATCGCCAACGAGGATCTGACCTACAAGAGCCTCGAGCTCGTCTACGCCCGGGCGCGCGAGTTCGGCCCCGACGGCGCGGGCCGCCTCGCCGACTTCGAGGTGGACCAGGCGCGCCAGGACCTGCTCCGCTCCGAGCAGCGCGGGATCCTCGCGCGCCAGGGCTACGAGGAGGCGCTCGACGCGTTCAAGCTCGATCTCGGCCTGCCCATCGGCACGCGGCTCGTGATCCGCGACGACGCGTTCGAGGCGCTCAAGGCGCGCGGCCTCGTCGATCCGGACCTCGACCTCGCGCGCGCCTCGGAGCTGGCCCTGCGCCGGCGCCTCGACCTCGAGAACGCCCGCGACCGACGCGAGGACGCGGCCCGGCGGCTCGAGATCGCGCGCCTCGGCCTCGGCGCGCAGGTGGACCTGACCCTCGGCGGCGAGCTGACGGGGCCTTCGAACGCGCCGTTCGCGGTCAAGGGGGCGCGGGGGTCCGGGCACGCCGGCCTCGGGCTGTCGCTCCCGATCGAGCGCACGGCGGAGCGCAACCAGTACCGGGCCGCGGAGGTGACCCTCGACCGCGCGCGCCGCGCCGTGGAGGGGCTCGAGGACCGCATCGGATCCGAGATCCGGCAGGCGTGGCGCACCCTCTCGGCCGCGCGCAAGTCCTACGAGCTCCAGCAGGAGGGGCTGCGGCTCGCGACGCGCCGCGTCGAGAGCGCGGACCTCAACCTGCAGGCCGGCAAGGCGACGACCCGCGACCTCCTCGAGGCGGAGCAGGCCCGGGTCGAGGCGCGCAACGCGCTGACGGCGTCGCTCGTCGCGTTCGCGGTGGCCCGGCTCGAGCTCGAGCGCGACGCGGGCATCCTCCGTCCCGACGAGACCGCCGCGGGCCGCCGCGCGCTGCCGGCGATGGCGCCCGTCGGGACGCCGGCGGC
>CAZJJQ010000573.1:0-3079 GCA_964546345.1 uncultured Planctomycetales bacterium | reverse complement strand
GCGGACCTGCGCAAGGCGTTGGGCGACGAGGCCTACGACGCCGCCCGGGCGGCGGGCCTGGCGCTCACGCTCGACCAGGCCGAGGCCCTCGCGCGCGCGCCCTGAGGGCAGCGGCCTCCCTCGGGACGGACCGAGAGCCCGGCCCGCGTCGAAAACGGCCCTTTTCGAGACCTCGGAGGCGTCCGGCCGCCGAGAGGCCGGTCAGGACGTGTTGCCGAACGTTCGGCGCGCCGGACCAGCAGGGGAGAGGCTGAACACGCGGATGAATGCCATGGGACAAAACCCCCTTCGCGGATGTTCGCGAATTGTTCGTATCATAGCCTCCCCCCCCGACAGCCCGCGGACCCCCTCGCCGCGGGCACCGGAGACGTCCCTCCCCGGGGCTTGGCTCGGGTCGAACGATTTCCGGCGGCGTCGTCCTCGGGGCTACGCCCGCACCGGGATGTAGAGGTCCACCGGACCCTCGCCCGACTCGTCGTCCCACCGATCGTCGTAGCGTTCGAACTCGAGGCCGCCCGCCGGTTGGAGCTGATTCGCGGCGAGCTCGGTGCCCCAGATGGCGTCGATCGTCTTGTCGATCGTAGAGATGTGCCCGGTGTGGGTGAAGCGCGCGTACGTCTGCGGCGGCACCGTGAAGCCGACGAGCCCATCCGGGATCCGGTCCAGGGTCTCCACCTCCACGCCCGCGGTGTAGACGAACGTCGGCGTCCCGTCCGGTCCCGGCACGTTCGGCGTGCACAGCCCGAAGGACACGTCCCCCTTCTGTCCCTCGATGTCGTCCATCCGCGAGACGAACCGCTCCCACAGTGCGGGGATCTGGCCCCGCGTGGCGGGCGAGAAGGTGCCCTGCATCCCGACGACGTGGAACGCGGGCAGGCGGACGATCGTGGGCTTCATGCGGGGCTCCGGCGGCTAGGAGAACACCTCGGGCGCCCGCCTGTCAAAGGCGTACGACTCGCGAGGGGGAAGGGCGGTACCGTGGGGCCATGGAGGCCTCCTCCCCGCCGCCCCCCTCCTCCTCGGAACCGGCCGCGGCTCCCGCGCGCACGGGCGATCCCGCGAGGCCCTCGCTCGGGTATCGGTGGACCCGCGGGCTCGCGAAGCTCCTGCTCCGCATGGAGTACCGCCGCGTCGAGACGAGCGGCGTCGAGCGCGTCCCCGCGACGGGACCGGTGCTGCTCGTCGCGAACCACCACAACAGCCTCGTGGACAGCATGGCGATCCTCGCGGTCTCGCCCCGCGCGGCGGGGCCCATGGCGAAGGCGCCGCTGTGGAAGATGAAGGTGCTGCGGCGCTTCCTCGACGCCGTCGAGGCCGTGCCCGTGTACCGGCCGCAGGACGCGGCGGAGAACGACGGCCGCGGCGCGCGCGCGAACCTCGAGACGTTCGCGGAGTGCATCCGGCGCCTGCAGGCGGGCCGGAGCATCGTGCTGTTCCCGGAGGGGATGAGCCGGCCTTCGTCGAAGCTCCTGCCCCTGCGCACCGGCGCGGCCCGCATCGCCCTCGACGCGGAGACGCCCGTGAGCGTGGTGCCCATCGGGCTGCTGCACGAGCCGCCGGGGAAGCGGCGGGGCACCCTGCTCGTGCGGTTCGGGGAGCCGTTCGTCCTGGACGGCCGCGAGGCAGGGGCGTCGCGCCGCGGCCAGGTCGCCGCGGCCACGCGCCGCATGGAGGAGGCGATCCGTGCCCTCCTCGCGGAGGCGGACAACCTCGAGGACGTGGAGCTGCTGCGGATCGCGACCGCGGTGCTCGAGCAGGAACGGGGCGCGGCGCATGCGACCCTCGAGGAGCACCACGTGCTGCTCCAGCGCCTGGCCACGGGCTTCGAGGCCCTCCGCCGGGTGGCCCCCGCCGAACGGGAGGGCATCCGCGCCGACGGGGCCGCGTTCGCCCGGAGGCTCGAGCTCCTCGGCCTTCCCCTCGACCTCCTCGAGGCGCGGTACGGCGCCGGTCGCGTGGCGCGGTTCGTCGGCGGCACCCTGATCCGCCTCGTGCTCGGGGGCCCCCTGGCGCTCGCCGCCGCGATCGTCACCGCCCCCGCGCGCTGGGCCGGCGACGTGTTCGCCCTCCGCGCGGGGCACACCACGGAGGACGTGCTCCCCTTCGGCCGCATCCTCGGGCGCACGTTCTTCCTGGTCGTCGAGGCGGTCCTCGCGGCGATCCTCCTCGCGATCCTCGTCTCGCCCTGGGCGGGCCTCGCGGCCCTCGTCGGCCTTCCCGCGCTCTATGCGCTCCACGTGGCGTGGCGCGACGAGCGCGCCGACGTCGGCCGACGGGTGCGCGCGTTCCTCCTGCTGGCGGGCGGGCGGCTCCGGCCCGAGCTGCGCGCCGAGCGCAAGGCGCTGGCCGAGCGCATCGAGGCCGCCGCCGCCCTCCTCCAGCGGACGCGGGCCGAGATCGCGGGGCCCCCGGCGCCGTAGCCCGGCTCCCGGGGGCCGCCCCCCGCCGCGGGTATCGTCGCCGCCGTCCGACCCGCGACGGAGCGCCCCCATGGCCCGCAAGGACGACCCGGTCCGATTCCTGGCGAAGGCCATCGAGCTCGCGACGCGCAACGTCGCCCACCACGGCGGCGGGCCCTTCGGCGCCCTCGTGGTGCGACGGGGCGAGATCGTCGGCCGCGGCGTGAACCGGGTGACGCCGACGAACGACCCCACGGCCCACGCGGAGGTCGTCGCGATCCGCGGCGCGTGCCGCCGCCTACGAACCTTTCAGCTCACGGGCTGCGTCGTCTACGCGAGCGCGGAGCCCTGCCCCATGTGCCTCGGCGCGATCTACTGGGCGCGGCCGAAGCGCGTGGTCTACGCGGCCACCCGCGAGGACGCCGCCCGCGCCGGCTTCGACGACGCGTTCCTCTACGGCGAGCTCGCCCGCGCCCCCACGCGACGTCGCATCCCGTTCGTACGCCTCGACGTCCCCGAGGCGCTGGCGCCCTTCCGCGCCTGGCGCGCCGATCCCGGCCGCACGCGCTACTGATCGCGCCGGGAAGGCGCAGGACGGCGCCCCCGCCCGGCGTCCGAGTGGTGCATCCGGACCCGGATCCCTCGGCGAGCCGCCGCGCGGCACGAGCCCCGAACGCGAG
>CAZJJQ010000572.1:0-3083 GCA_964546345.1 uncultured Planctomycetales bacterium | reverse complement strand
GACCTCCTGAGGGGTCCGACGGGGCCGAAACGCGCCGTTTCGACGGGGGCCGGGGGGGAGGACCGTCCCGCGACCGGCCGCACGGTCGTCAGGGAGCCGGATCCGCTCCGGAAGGGGGAGTCGGCGGATTGCGACGCGCCCGCACGTAATTGCGTGTCGCGTGGAAGAGGGCCCACGCCAGGCACAGGACCACGGTCGCCGCGACCAGACGACCGACGAGCCCGAGCCAGAGGAGCTCCTCGCCGAAGGACGGGGCGAGCTGGAGGGAGAAGCCCACGAGGAGGGGGGCCACGATGAGCCAGAGCCCGATCAGGGTGACGAGGCTCGGGTGGCGGGAGACGATCGCCTCGCCGAGCCCCCAGCCTTCGGCAAGCGCGCTCTCGAAGTAGCCGGTGTTCGCGTAGGAGGTCAGGGGCGACCGGCAGCCCGGACAGAAGTCGGTGCGCGGGCGGACCTCGGCGAGGCACTTCGGACAGACCGGGATCGCCGGTCCTTCGAGTCTCGGAGCATCGCCGCCAGGCTGGGGCGTCATCGCGGTCCCTCACCCGGCAGGATACGCGAACGCGCCGGCGCCGCAGCCCCCCGCCCCCCGCGCCCCCCCACCCCCCGGCACCGATCGCTTCCCGGCGGCTGCCCTCTCACCGCAACGTGGACGCCGCCTTCATCATCTGCAGCGCCATGATGCGGATCGCGACGCGCTCCCCGGCGGTCACCGCCCCCCGGGCGATCGTCTCGGACAACGTCTTCTCGAAGCCCTTGCGCAGCAGCCGCTGCCCGTCCGTCATCCCGAGCTCGGCCTCCTTCTCCCCCACCCTGCTCACGAGCGCGTGGATGGTCTCCACCTCCCGCAGCCGCGGCGTCGGGGTCGCCTTCCACACGGGTCGCGCCGGGAGGTCGGCCAACGCCCGCACGATGCCGAGGATCGCACGCGTGCGGGCCTCGAGCGCGGCGCCGTCGATGCGGTCGGCCACGTCGGTCGGACGGTGGTAGTCGCGGCACGCCCCGCTCGTGAAGAAGAGGCAAGGGACGCTCCGCTCCTCGAACGGCACGTAGTCGCTCCAGCCGAGCTGGTTGAAGTCCATGCCGAGCTCGCGCAGCGTGACGCCGGGCGTCGGCTTCGCGGCGTCGAGCACGCGCTCGAGCGCGTCGGCCCGTTCAGCGCCCATCGCCAGGAGCAGCCCCGGGAACAGGTCGCCGAGCGACCGCCCGAGCATGTCGATCGTCACGAACGCCGCGCACCGCTCGAGCGGCAGGGGCGGGTTCGCCACGAACGCGCGGCTCCCGATCATCCGCTGCTCCTCGAGGTCGAACGCGACCAGCAGGATCCCGCGCTCGAGCCGGAACCCCGACGACAGGCACCGCCCCAGCTCGAGCAGCGCGGCCACGCCGCTCGCGTTGTCGTCGGCCCCCGGGTGGACCTGCCCGTCCACGCGCCCCAGGTGATCGAAGTGCGCGGAGACGATCACGTACTCCTCGTCCTTGCGCCCGGGGATCCACCCCACGACGTTGCGCCCGCCGGGACGGCCCTCCTTCGCGGCGAACGGCAGGAAGCGCCCGCCCACGCCGGGCACCACCTTGACGCCCACCTTGTCGAACGCCTCGGCGACCCACAGGGACGCCCGCTCGCGATCGTCGGACGATCCGCGTCCCGCCAGCTCCTCCCCCGCCAGGTGGGCCACGGTGGCCACGAGCCGGGCACGCTCGGGCACGTCGGCGGAGGGGGAGTCGGGAGAGGGCGGGGGCGCGGGGGAGGGAGAGGGTCCGTCCGCGCGCGCGGGCGCGGGGCCCGCGAGGGCGAGGGCGACGAGGAGCGCCAGCGCGAAGGGACGGGCACGATCGCGGGGCCAGGGCATCGGGACGCTCCTCGGGGTCGTGGGGCCTCGACCGCGCAGGATACGCGCCCCCGGGTGAACCGGGCATTGCGGGGGTCCGGGCCACCGGGCTACCCTGCCCGGCTGCACGCTGGATCGTTCGGTCGTTCGGAGGGCTCCATGTCCCGACTCGCGCGCGGCACCGGTGGACTCGCGATGGCGCTGGCCCTCCTCCTGCCGGGACGGCCGACGTCCGCGGGGGACGAGCGGGCCGAGGTCCCGGAGGTCGTCGGCGCGACGCTCAACGACGCGAACACGGCCCTGCGCAGCGTCGGTCTTCAGGCCGCGGTGGTCGTGGTCTCCGGCGCGCCCGAGGGCACGGTCACCGCACAGCAGCCCGCCAAGGGCACCACCGTCCCCACCTGGGCGCCGGTGGTGCTCGAGGTCCGGCGACGGACCGAGGACGGCCCCGCCGCCCCCAAGGTCGTCGGCCTGCCCGTCGCGGACGCGGTGACCGCGTTCGCCGCGACCTTCGACCTCCGCCTCGAGCCGAAGGCCGGTCCCCTCGAAGCGCAGGGCACCGTCGTGGCGCAGGCCCCGCCCGCGGGCTCGGCGCTGCCGACGCGCGGCACGCTGACGCTCGAGTACGTGCCCGACCGCCGCCTGCCGACGGCGGTCCCGGTGCCCGACGTGCGGGGCATGAAGCCGGGCGACGCCCTGGAGGCGCTCGCGAAGGCGGGCTTCCAGGCGCGCATCGCCTCCCTGGTGGCGCCGGGCGCGGCGCAGGGCCTCGTCCTGCACCAGCTCCCGGCGGGGGGGACCACGGCGCGCCGCTACGATCGCGTCGAGCTGCTCGTGCCGACGGACGGCCCCCAACCCGCGCCCCCCGCGATCGAGACGACCGTGCCCGAGTGCGCCGGGTCCAGCGAGAGCGAGGCGATCGAGACGCTGCGACGCGCGGGGCTCGTGCCGCGGATCGAGGCCGTGGAGGGCGACGCGGCCCAGGCGGCGCTCGTGGTGTCGCAGGAGCCCGCCGCAGGGGCGACCGCGGGCACGGGCACCTTCGTCGCGCTCCGCGTGGCGCGGCCGGCGTCGGCCCCGCCGAAGGGGACCGAGCCGGCCGACCTGCCGGCGAAGGTCGCCGTGCCCGAGCTGGTCGGGCGGACACTGGCCCAGGCGGCGGCCGAGACGGTGGCCGCGGGCCTCGTCCTCGACCCCGTGATGGAGCCGAACCCGGCCGTCGCGCCGCTCCGCGTCTACTCCCAGCGCATC
>CAZJJQ010000571.1:0-3092 GCA_964546345.1 uncultured Planctomycetales bacterium | reverse complement strand
CCGGGGCGCCCGCGGAGCCGCCGGGCCCGATCGCCGCACCGGACGACGCCTACGGGCCTCCGCCGACCGGACGCGCGCTGCCGCTGCCTCCGCCGCTCCCGGAGCGCCCCGCCGTCGGCGAGGAGCCCGACCCCGTAGCGTGGGTGCCGCCTCCCGCCGACGGGGCGCCCCCGGCGCCCCCCACCTCCTCCTACGGGTCGCCCGCCACCGACGAGTCGCTGCCGCGGGAGGTCGCCGACGTCGCGGAGGGACACGCGTGGAGCGTGATCGTGATCCACCACAGCGCGACCGCGACCGGCAGCGCCGCGAGCTTCGACCGCAGCCATCGCGCGAAGGGCGAGGCCGGCATCGGCTACCACTTCGTCATCGGGAACGGCACGTCCACGGGCGACGGCGCGCTCGAGACCACCTTCCGGTGGAAGGAGCAGCGCGACGGCGCCCACGCGAAGGGCTGGGACGCCTCGTCGATCGGCATCTGCCTCGTCGGCAACTTCGAGGACGCCCGCCCGAGCCCCGCGCAGATGCGCACCCTCGTGCTCCTGGTGAAGCACCTGCGGGCGCGGTACGGCATCGCGGGCGAGCGGGTGGTGGCCCACTCGGCCGTGAATCCCACGAAGTGCCCGGGGGCACGGTTCTCGATGCGGGACCTCGTCGCCGCCTCCGATCCCGGTCCCTCCCCCCGCGGACCGTGATCGCGTCCGCCGTCCTCCACAGCGTGTGGGAGGGAGTCGGCCTGTGGGTCTACTGGACGGGCGAGGCCCTCGGCTTCGCGCTGATCCCGGTGATCCTGTTCTCGCGGCGCTCGTCGCAGGCGAAGGTCGCGTGGATCCTGCTCGCGATCGGGTTCCCGTGGATCGGGTTCCTCGCGTTCCTCCTGTTCGGGCGCCGCAGGATGCACCGCAAGGTCGTGCGCCTGCGCGAACGGAGCGGAGCCTCCTTCGCCCGGGTCGAGCGCGAGATGGGGGAGGCGTGCCCCCTGCCCCGCCGTCCGGCGCCCCGCCCGGTGGTGGAGCTCGTGGAGGGGGACGGCGGCGACGAGGGCGGCCACCTGATCGCGGGCAACGCCGTCGTGCCGCTGCTGTCCGGGCCCGACGCGTTCGGGGCGGCGCGCGACGCCATCGAGCGCGCGAGGCACCACGTCCACCTCGTCACGTACATCTTCAAGGACGATCGCACGGGCCACGTCGCCCGCGATCTCCTGGAGGCGACGGCGCGCCGCGGCGTCGAGGTGCGGGTGCTCGTGGACGGCCTGGGCGGCGCGTCGCCCGGCCTCGAGTTCCTCGCGCCGATCGTGCACGCCGGCGGCGAGGCGTCCGACTTCCTGCCGGTCGGTCGCGTGCTCGTGGACTTCCGCGCCAACCTGCGCAACCACCGCAAGCTCCTGGTGGTGGACGGCACCGTGGCGTTCACGGGCGGCATGAACGTCGCCGACGAGTACGCCCTGAAGGACGGCTGGGTGGACGCGCACGCCTCGATCCGCGGGCCCGTCGTGGCGAGCCTCCAGCGGGTCTTCGCCGAGGACTGGCACTTCGCGACGGGGCGCCTGCTGTCCGCGGAGGCCTACTATCCGCCCCAGCCCGCCGCCGGGAACGTGCCCGTGCGCGTCGTCGCGTCCGGTCCCGACCAGGACGAGCCCGCCGCGGAGGAGCACATGTTCCGGGTCATCACGTCCGCCCGGCGGACCGTGGACGTCATGACGCCCTACCTCGTCCCGACCGAGCCCATCGAGGAGGCGCTCCGCGTCGCCTCGCGGCGCGGCTGCCGCGTCCGCATCCTCTTCGGCGAGCCCGTGGACCATCGGGTCGTGCGCTGGGCGTCCGAGGCCTACATGCCCCGTCTCCTCGCGGCCGGGATCGAGATCTGGTGCCACCCGCGGATGGTCCACGGCAAGGTCGTGGCGGTGGACGGGAGGCTGGTCACCCTCGGGAGCACCAACCTCGACGCGCGCAGCCTGCGGCTCAACTTCGAGCTGAACGTGGGCGTGCCCGACCCGGGCGTTGCCCGGGAGGTCGTCCGCTGGTTCGACGGGAAGGTCGCCGAGTCGCGGCCGATCACACCGCAGGAGCTCGCCGACGCCGGATGGGGGCGTCGGGTGCTGCGTGCGGCCTCGGCGCTGTTCTCCCCCGTGCTGTGACCGCGCGGTCGAAGGGGGTGCATCCGGGAAGGGGCCATGCGATGGTCAGCGCGTGACCCCGGACCCCGCCGCCCCCGACCTCCCCGACCCGGCCGTCGCCCGCCTCCTGGCCGCCGCCGAGCGCTACGGCTTCCCCCTCGGGGCGGTCCCCGCGCTCGTGCGCTACGTCGAGGCGGTCCTCGCCGAGAGCGCTCACGTCAACCTCACCGGGGCCAAGACCCTCGAGGCGGCCCTCGACATCCTGGCGCTCGACGCCCTGCCGGTGTGCGCCGCCTGGCCTCGCGGCGCACCCCCGCCCCGTCGCGCGGTGGACCTCGGCACGGGCAACGGCCTGCCCGGCGTCGTCGTCGCGCTCGCGTGGCCCACGTGCGAGACCGTCCTCGTGGACCGCACCGCGAAGAAGGCCGCCGCCGTCGCGCGGTGCATCGCCGCCGTGGGCCTTCGGAACGTCGAGGTTCTCGCGTGCGACGGCCGGGAGGTGCTCTTCCGTCGGCCCTCCCTCGCGCGCGCGGTGGACCTCGTGACGGTGCGCGCGGTGGCCGACCTCGCGCCCACCACGAAGGAGGCCGCCCCCTGGCTCGCGCCCGGCGGCCGCATCGTCCACTGGAAGGCGTTCGGGCTCGACCCCGCCGAACGTGCGGCGGGCCTGTCCCTCGCCCGGGGCCACGGCCTGCGACCCCTCGACGACCTCGAGTTCCGGGTGCCCGGCGCCGAGGCGCCGCGCCGCCTCGTCGTCTACGAGCGCCCCTGACGCGGAGGCCGTGGCCGGTGACCTCCGCCGTCCTGCTCTCCGTGATCGTGCCCGCGTACGACGAAGGGCCCCACGTCCGCGCGCACCTCGCGCGCATCTGCGCCGCCCTGGAGGGCCTCGGCCGGCCGTTCGAGGTGGTGCTCGTGGACGCCGGCAGCCGCGACGCCACGGCCGCCGTGGGGGAGGCGGCGGCCCTCGCCGATCCGC
>CAZJJQ010000570.1:0-3095 GCA_964546345.1 uncultured Planctomycetales bacterium | reverse complement strand
ACGCGAGCGAACCCGGGACGCCGGGGATCGCGGGATCGGTGCCGTGTTTCGCGGCACGCGGCAGGGGGGCCGGGGCGCCGGCCAGGTCCACCCTGCGCGCGCCCGCGCGGAGCGCCAGGTCCATCAGCGTGAGCACGTGTCCCGTCCGCACGAACCGCGGGCCCGGGACTTCGAGCTCCACGTCGATGGGGCTCGCGCCCGAGGCGTCGATCAGCGCCCGCAGCGCGCCGTACACGGCGCCCCGGTCCGCCGTCTCGGCGTCGGGGACCAGGCGCACGCTCATGGAACCGAGGGTCGTGTCCGCGAAGGCGATGCTCCCGTCGGGAGGAAGGAAGGAGTCGAGCACGCCCTCGGGCCCTCCCGCCTCGGGTGCGATGGCGAAGTACGTCCGGAGGATCTTCTGGGCCGGGTCGGCGCAGATCTGCAAGCACCAGGTCACCAGGGGCCACGGCGCGTCACGGTCCACCCGCAGGACGAGATCGATCGTGGACTCCCCGACCGCGGAGCGCGGCGCCCCCTGCGCGTGCCGCCGCAGCGACGCCCGGAGCTCCCCCAGGCCGCAGCCGCGTCCGTCGCAGACGTACGTGCCGTCGGCGGCGATGCCGACCTCGAGCGCCCCCGCGGGAAGCTCGCCGACGGTGCCGGTGAGGGGCAGCGCCGACGTGGGGATGAACGCGTGGAGGCGGGCCCGTGCGCCGTCGGCCGCGTCGTCGCCGGCGAAGGACGGCGCGACGAGGAGGAGGAAGGCTCCCAGCGTCAGCGAACGGAAGGTGCGCGACACGGTGGTCTCCGGCCTGCGTTCACTTGGGCTTCGGCGCGGGCGGCTCCCACGAGTACGGCGCGAGCAGGGCGAGGAGCGCCATCGACGTCGAGTACACGCGGCCCCCGTCGGGGCTCCACGGGTCGATCGGATCCCAGGAACCGAGCCCACCGCAGAGGTCGCCGTCCGTCCGCTGGTGCTCGAGCAGGGCCGTGAGCAGCGCCTTGCGCCAGGCGGCGGCCGGTTCGCCGCCGACGCTGGCCATCGCGAGGGCGCAGAGGCGCCAGGAGTAGAGGTCGATGGAGCCGTTGGTCTCCCACGCCGGAGGGACCGCGGCGACGAGCCGGAGGCCCTTGCGGACGGGCTCGCTCGTCGCAGGGTCGGCGCCCATCGCCACGCGGGCGAACACGCCGAAGCCGGTCAGCCCCTCGACGCGATCCGCGGGGAACCGATCGACGAGCTCCGTGGAGCGCGCGACCCCGGAGCCGCGCAGCTGATAGCCGACGCGTCCCCACTCGTCGGTCATCTTGTCGAGCCAGGCCTCGACGCCCTCGAACGCCTCCTCGTCCACGATCAGGGAGGCGGGCTTCCCCGCCGCCGTGCCGGCGGCGTTCACCCGGCGGGCGGCCTCGAGCACGTCGAACATCCACGCGGTGACCGAGGTGTCGTTGTCGCCGGGCTTCACGCCGTAGCGCCACGCGAAGTAGGGATTGCGCGCGAGCGCGACGAAGTCGAGGGCCTTCTGCGCGGGGTTCTTGTAGATCGTCGAGCCCGTCATGCCGTAGGCCTCGACCATCGCGAGGGCGGCGATCCCGTGGTTGTAGATGTAGTGGGCGCTCTGCCGGGGGCCGAAGCAGCCCTCGGGGTCCTGAGCGTTCTTCAGGTAGCGCAGGCCCCGCGCGACGACGGGGCCGAACGGGCCCTCGGAGCGGTTCGTGTACCCGGCGCCGAGGAACGCGAGGAGCGCGAGCCCCGTGGTCCCCACGTCGTAGAGGGCCTTGCCTTGCCCATCGACGGTGGGTGCCGCCATCTGCTTCCCGTCGCACCACGTGGGGAAAGCCTCCGCCATGAAGCTCCCGTCGGGAGCCTGGTGCGCGGCGAGCCACCGGAGGCCGGCCTCGACGGCCTCGTTCGTCCTCTTCTCTGCCGGGTCGGTCGCCCGCGCCCGCGTCGTGCGGCGCACGTACGCGTGCGGAGAGCCGCCGCCGGCGCTGAGGAGCCCGTCCTCGGGCGCCTCTTCCGGCTCCGCGGCCATCCCCTCGCCCCCGGGCTCACCCGCCTCGGGGTCCTTCAGCGTCGGCGGCTTCGCCAGGACCTCTTCGGTCTCCTCCTCCAGCGGCGGCTCGTCCGCGCCGGCCTCGGACGCCGGGATCTCCTTCCCTCGCGGGGGCGGCGGGGGCAACGGCACGGACTTCCCGTCGGCGGAGGGAGCGACGACGGCCTTGCCCACCTTCACCTTCACGCCGCGCGCCAGCGTCCGAGTGCGCTCGGCCACCCAGGCGCGCAGCTGCGCCAGGCTCACGCCTTCTCCGGCCCGCCCGGGGCCGCGGGCTGCGGGGAACGGCGGGAAGGGCAGCGCGGCACCGGTGAAGAGGATCCGTCGGGCGCCCGCGCGCCGTGCGAGGTCCACGAGCGTCACGACGTGCCCCGCCCTGGGGACGTTCGGCGGAGGCGTGTCGATCGACACGGTGGTCGCGCCGGCCCCCTCCACCAGGGTGCGCAGCATCGTGAAGATCGCCCCCGGGTCGGTGCTCGCGTCGTCGGCGAAGAGGGACGCCCGCAGCGCGGGGGCGGCAGGGGAGGGAGCGCCGTCCCGCGGGATGCCGCGATCCCGTGGCAGGAAGGCGTCGAGCACGCCCTCCTCGCCGCCGGCCTCGGGCCGCACGGCGAAGTGCAGTCGCCAGCACTTCTGCAGGGCGCACGCCTGCATCACCCACTGCACGACCTGCCACGGCACGTCCACGCTCGCCCGCAGCACGATGTTCGCGCGCACCGAGCCGTCCGCCTCGAGCAGGGCCGGGACGCGGGCCAGCGTGCGCAGCGCCACGTGGAGCTCCGCGAGCCCCGCCTCCTGGTCGTTCACGAGGAGGGTGCCGTCCGCGGCGATGCCCACGACGAACGCGTCCTTCGGCGCGTCGTAGACGATGCCCGTCCGTGGCAGCTGCGCCGTCGGTACGGCCTCCACGGCCGAGCGACGAGCGTCGCCCGCGAAGGAGGGCGCCGCGAGCAGGAGCACGAGGCCGACGCTCAGAGCCCGCAACGCCATCGCCTTCGCTCGGCTTCGGGGGGCCAAGCCCCCGGAAACCCGCTCGGCGCGCGGTCCCTGCGGGCCCGC
>CAZJJQ010000569.1:0-3100 GCA_964546345.1 uncultured Planctomycetales bacterium | reverse complement strand
GACGAAGCCTGGATCTTCCACGAGGCGGCGGGTCTCGATCTCGCCCGGGTTGAGCACCACCTCGAGCACGCCTCCGTGGATCGCGGCCTCGTAGTCCTGGATGCCGGTGGGGACGCGGATGACCTGCGCTTCGGCGTCGCGCACGAGGTGCCGCAGGTCGCGGTTCTTTAGCTCGCGCGACAACGACCCCGCCACCGCGGCCGCGATGGTGACGGCAAGCGTCGACGAGCCGCCAAGGCCCGACCCCGCGGGGACACGCGAGGTGGTCTCGATCCTGAGCCCCGAGCTGACGCCGAGCGCCCTCAGGATCTGGACGACGAGGCGGGTGTGATCGTGCGACTCGATGCCATCGACGTTCTCGGCCGAAGCCCGCGCGCCCGTATCGATGGACACGATTTCGAGCCCCCGTCCGATCGGCGTCACCGTGGTGGTGGCGCGCAGTGTGACCGCGGCATTCACGGTCCGGGCCCCGGGGTGCCAGAGGTAGAGGGGCCAGATGTCGAGTGTGCCGCCGGCGATATCGACGCGCGCGGGGGCGCTCGCGGTGCAGGGTCTCATGGGCGGCGGATACTAGCAGTCCCCCTATACTCCGCGGGCGATGGATGCGTGCCCAAAGTGCGGCAGGGCGACCGAGCCCGGGGCCCGGATCTGTCCGGGCTGCGGCGTCATCATGTCGAAGGTCCGGCCGAGGCCGGAGAGCGCGTCCGCGCCTCCACGCCCGGGCGCGTCCATGACGGGGCGCCCGCTGCCCCCGCCTCTACCCGTGCCTCCCCCGGCCCGTGCCGCGGCCCGGCCCACGCCGCTTCCCTCGTTCGAGCCCGGCCACGCCTCCGTCCCCGACACGGGAAGCGAACACACGTCTCCCGCCATGGCCCTGCTCAAGGTGGGCCTCGCGGCGGGTCTCGCGATCGCCGGCGCTTTCACTCTCTGGCGCATGCAACCCGCGCCGGAGAAGCCCGCGCCCACGGCGTGGAGCACCGCGCCCGCGGCTCCAAGAAACCCCATGCCCTCGGCCCAGCCCGTGAAGGCGGAACTCAAGCAGAACGGCCTCTCTCAGGAGGATGCGGCGTTCCTCAATGAGCTCGCGGCCCGCCTCAGCCAGTCGCCCGGCGCCACCCCCACCGAGGAAGAGATCGATCGGGTCGAGAAGATCTTCGCCGCGGGCTCAGAGGATGCCCAGATCAAGAACCTCCTGCTGGGCGCGTACCTGCGGCGCGCGGAGCACGATCTCCAGCTCGGATCGTTCGCCCTCGTCGACCAGTCGCTCGACAAGATGAAGCGACTCGACGACCGGCAGCCCCAGGTGTACGCGTTCGAGACACACGAGCGGACCGTCCAGTCCGACTGGGCGGCCGCGGTCGCGGCCGCGCAGAAGTACGAGAGCCTGTCGGGCGAGGCCACGCCCATGATGTCCGCGGTGCTGGCCCAGGCCCTCGCGAAGCTCGACCGGAAAGGAGACGCGCTCGCCGTCCTCGACCGGCCGGTCTTCCAGGTCTGCCCCACCGCCACCGCCTCCGACGACGTGTCCGCGTGCCGGGCCGCCGAGAGCATGCGCCAGGCGCTGCAAGCCTCGTCGGAGCCCTCGGGGCCGGCCGCCCGGGTCCGCAGCGCGCTGAACGTCGACCCCTCGAAGCAGTTGATCCAGTCGGAGCGCTTCGACATCCGCTTCGACGGAGAAAGCCAGTCGGGCGTCGCCCGCGACGTGCTCTTCGTCCTCGATCGCGCCTACACAAGGCTCGCCGACATCTACTACGACCGGCCCACGCGGAAGATCCCGGTGGTTCTGCACTCCGGGCAGGACTACTACACCAAGACCGGCGCGCCCTGGTGGTCGGGCGGGGTCTACGACTCGCACGACGGCGCGATCCAGATTCCCGTCCGCGGCCTTCCCTCCACCCTGCCCCGCGAAATGGAGGACGTGCTCGTCCACGAGCTTTCCCACGCCTTCGTCGACGAGATGTCGGGCGGCTTCGCCGGCCGCGACCTGCAGGAGGGCCTTGCCCAGTACATGGAGGGCAAGAGGATCGAGCAGGAACTCGGGCTCCCCGAGCTGAAGCGCCTCGCCAACTCGGGCCGCCAGAGCGTCATGTCCTTCTACATGCTGTCGCTCGCGGTGTCGCAACAGCTCGTGCAGTCACGCGGGCAGGGCCGGGTCAACGAGCTCCTGAAGGCCATGAAGGAAGCGGGCTCCGAGGATGGAGGCTTCCGCAAGGTTTTCTCTCAGAGCGGCACGGACATCCGCAAGGACATCCTCGACACCTTCTGGCGCCGCTACAGCTGAGAGGCGGCGGGGGCGTCCGCGATCACGGTCAGGTCGGGGTGATCGCGAAAGAACGTGCAGGGCCAGGTCTCGCCTGCCGGCTCGTCGCGCATCCGGCGCAGCGCCTCCGCCTTGGAGGCGCCGGTGGCGAGCAGAACGATCGACTTCGCGGACCGGATGGTCTCGACTCCCATGGTGATGGCGCGGAGCGGGGGCACTAGATCTCCCCCCAGGGTCTTGATGGTGGCCCGGTCGAGATCCACGACGTGAGTCCGCGGCCCCGCCTGGCCGGGCAGGTTGTAGGCGATGTGCCCGTCCGCTCCGATGCCGAGGATCGCGAAATCGAGCCCGCCTGCCTTCGCGATGGCCGCCTCGTACCTCCCGCACTCCGCTTCGGGATCGCCGGTCTCGCCGTCCGGAATGAAGCGGCGCCCGGGTGCGACTCCAAGGGGCTCCCACGCGTGCCGGGTCATGAACTGGAAGAAGGTCTGGGGCCGGTCCCTCGGCAGCAGGACCTCGTCGAGATTGAAGGTGGTGGCCCGGGACAGATCGAACCCGCCGGCCGCTCGGCTCTTCGCGAGGATCCCGTACATCTCGATGGGAGTGCGACCGGTGGGGAGGGCGACCACGAGGTCGGGCCGGGCGCGGACCTTGTCCGCGAAGATCGCGGCGCCGCGCCGCGCCACCTCGGCGGCGTTTGCCAGGGTTTCGATTCTCACAGGTCGGAAAAGCCGATGAGGCGCACGCCCGCGCGCGCGCTCGCGGACTTCACCGAAGGGTCGCAACGGGCGGCGAGCTCGACCACGCGAACCGCCGCGTAGGAGCTCGATGCCGCCAGTT
>CAZJJQ010000568.1:0-3106 GCA_964546345.1 uncultured Planctomycetales bacterium | reverse complement strand
CGCCCTGCTACGGTGACGCGCCCCTGGAAGGAACCCATGGACCTGCTCACCCCCCTCTGGCTCCCCATCCTGCTCTCGGCCGTGGTCGTCTGGGTGGTCTCCGCCATCGTCTGGATGGCCTTGCCTCACCACAAGCGGGACTTCATCGCCCTGCCCGACGAGGACGGGTTCATGGAGCATGTCCGCAAGAGCGGGCTCGGGCCTGGCAACTACGTCTTCCCCGACTTCCGCGGGCGGGACGCCATGAAGTCGGAGAAGGTCTGCAAGGCCCTCGAGTCGGGTCCGGTCGGCCACCTGAGCCTCTGGCCGACGCCCCTGACGATGGGGGGCAAGATGGTCGCCACCTTCGTCGTGTTCCTGGTGGTGAGCACGCTCATCGCGTACCTGACCCGGGTCGCGCTCCCGGGTGCCGCGCCGTTCGGCAAGGTCTTCCAGGTCGCGACCACCGCCGGCGGCCTCGCGTACTGCTTCTCCTTCATCCCCAACGCCGTCTGGTTCGGCGCGTACCGACGCACGATCGTCGCCGGCATCGTCGACGGGGTCGTGTACGGCGTCATCACGGGCGCCATCTTCGCGTGGCGCTGGCCGGTCTGAACCCGCCCGATGCCATGCGAAGCACGACCGCGTCCGCGCTCCTCGCCCGCGTCGTCGGAGCCCTCCTGCTCGCGGGATGGTGGGGGCGAACCGACGCTGCCGACGAGGATCGACCCGGGGCCGGGCGTCCGCCCGGAGGTTGGCAGGCGCGGGAGGTGAATGACCCCTTCGAGGGCACGACGGGCTTTGCGCCGAAGCCCACTGCCCTCGCCCTGCGCGTCGTGGATCAGCAGGGCCGTGGCCTTCCCGGCGCCCGCATCTACTCCGTCGGGGAAGCCCGGCATCCCCTCCCGAGGCTCGTGAACGAGAAAGAGGATCTCGTCTACGGTCCGACGGACGAGTGGGGCCGGCTGCGGGTCGAGGAGCCCCAGGTGTCCTGGGACCACATGCTCGTCCTCGCCGACGGCTACGCACCGAGCAACGAGTGGCGGACGGAGGGCTCGGACACGGTCTGTCGTCTGGCGCGCGGGGAGGACCTCGCCGTCACGGTCCGCGACCCGCTCGATCGCCCCGTCGCGAACGTCCTGGTCGGCTATCGCCTCCACTGCGGGCACACCCCGGACGTGCGGCAGGCACGAACGGACGCGCAGGGGCACGCGGTGTTGCCCCGCATCGACCGTCGCGACACGAAGTGGCTCTGGCCGGTCGGCGAGTCCATCGCGTCGGAGGACTTCGCGGTCGCCGACGGCTACCCGTTCTCCCGCCGCGGAATCGTGCTGCGACCGGACTGGGGCGCCGTCTGCGAGGGAGTCGTGTTCGACGCGAACGGCGCGCCGGTCGCCGGCGCAGCGGTCGGGGGCCGAGGCTGGCACCGCGGCCCCTGGACGTTCACGGACGCGGGCGGCGCGTTTCGGCTGCTCGGCTTCGCCCCCTTCGAGCGAGTCCACGTCGATCCGGACGACGACACGTTCGGGGGAGAGACCTCGACGACGATCGTCGCGTGTCCCGGCCTCCCGGTTCGGGTTCGCCTGCCCGCGAAGGACGGCCGATCGACGGAACCCCACGAACCCGAGATCCTGGTGCGCGTGCGCAGCGCCGATCCGACGCGGCCCCTCCGGGAGCTCGATGAGGTCCTCGCCTGGCGGAAGGAGGACGGAAGGGGCGGCAGCTACGGGCGCGGGGAGAACGGCAGCCTCGACCTGCCCCTTGCGGCGGGCACGTGGGTCGTGCGGGTGGAAGGGCGGCCCGAGACCGGTGGCAGCGGCGAGGCGGTCGTCGTGGTGAGCGGTACCACCGAGGTGGCGGTGCCGCGGGAGACGCTCCGGACCCTGCGGGTCGATGCGAGCGCGCTGGGGCCGAACGACGAGGTGCGGCTCCACCTCCCCGGCCGCACCGTCGATGTCACGCGGGACGTGACGCGGGGGGCCATCGTGCTTCCCACGGTAGGGGAGGCCCTGCTCCGGGTGTCGCGCGCTGATCGCGTCCGATCGGTCCGTGTGCCGGCGCTCGTGGGGGCGGACGCCGCCCCGCTCCCCTTGCGACCGCCCGACTCGACGACGATCACGGCGCGACTGCGCGGTCCCGACGGCTCCGAGGTCAAGGCCGGGGTGCGACTCGAGGCGTGGCTTCCCACCTCCCTCGGCGAGGAGGGCGACGACGGGGAGGAGGACGGAGCGGAGGACGGAGGGCGGGACCCCGTGCCGCCGTCCCTTGCGACCGAGGCGGTCGGCCTCACCTGGTTCGTCGCCCGGCCGATGGACGCGAAGCTTGGCGGGGTCGCCGTCGAGGTCGATCTCGGGGCCGGCGAGGTGCACACGATCGACCTCGGCGAGCTGCGCCTCCCCGAGCGGTCGTCCCTGGTGGTGTCGATCGAGCCCCCGGCGGGGGTCGCCGCCGAGGACACGGTCGTCCAGGGCGTGGTGCCCGACATCGACTGGCGTTGGCTCACGACCGCGGCGGCGGAGGAGCCGAGCCGCCTTCCCTTCGCACTCCCCGTCGGCTCCGTGCTCGTCGGGGGCGCACCGCATCGTCTTCCCGTGCGAGTGGCGGCGGACGGGCGCGGTCCCTACCGCGTCGCCTGGCCGAAGGGCGCGCTCGAGGTCGTCGTCCCGAGCGCGGAAGGGGGAATCCTGGGCGCGGTGCAGGTGCTGGTCGATGGCGATCGATTCGAGGCGGGCCCCGTGCGGAACGTGGTCTTCGTCGGAGGCATCCCGGCAGGGGAGCACCGGGTGCTCGTCTGCGCCCCCGGACGCAAGGCGCGCGAGTACCGGGCGACCTGGACCGAGGGCGAGACGAAGTGGCTCTCCGCGGATCTGCCGCCCCGGTGAGGCGGTTCGGTGGGGGCGTGCGAAGGGGGGCGGAACCACCGATCCGATCCCTCCCCCGCGCCCCCTCCCTCCCTGCGCCGGCTGCGTGCCCCGGCCGCTCCGATTCGACCTGCGACCGTCTCGGCGAGAGCCCCTCGCCACCGGGCGCCAGGGGAAGCCCGGGCGCCGTGCCCCGCGCACCGGGTCAGGTGCGCCGCCTCCGCGCGCGCTTCCGCGGGGACGTGCCGGTCGGGCGGGGCGGCTCG
>CAZJJQ010000567.1:0-3107 GCA_964546345.1 uncultured Planctomycetales bacterium | reverse complement strand
GAGGCCGGTGGCGAGGTACGACTCGGTCACCGACGCGCGGCCCACCGCGGGGTGCACGAGGAGAACCGAGGCGACGGCGGCGGCGAGGACGGGGGCGCCGGGGGTGGCGGGCATGCACCGGACGGCGAGGCTCCACGCGGCGACGAGCGAGAGCCCGGCGAGGAGGCCCTGCGCGGCGAAGACGGCGAGGTCGGGCGCGGCGGGGACGAGCCGCGCGGGCACGTTGAAGAGCTCGGGGAAGCCCGACCCGTACGGGAGCCACACGCTCAGGGCCGAGTCGACCCACATCGGGCCCTGGCCGTTCTGGTGGAAGAAGCCGGGGCCGTAGACCCACCAGCGCGCGAGGAGGATCGCGAGCGACGCCCCCACCACCCCGCCCACGCGTCGCGGGAGCCGCGGGAGCGCGCGGCGGCGTCGAGGCCACCACGCCGCCAGGAGCAACCCCGACGCGAGGAGCAGGCGCCAGGGGACGACCCAGCGCCGTAATCCCGAAGGTAGCCTCGGGGGGCGCTGAGGGGCCACCGATTGGCGTCCGCGGCGATGGCAGCGGCGGCGGCCGGACAAATCGGCGCCGCCGCGCTCCGCGCGTCGGGTAGGTGGAGTTTTTGATACTCATCGCCGAGGGCGATGCGGAGGTGTTTCGAGAGGCGCGCCAGGGGTCCGACGGGACGCTCAACCGCTCGGGGCGGGGAGCGCCGCGGCCGGGCGGTGACGTGTGCGATGCCACACCGTCAGCAGGTCGATCACCGCCGCCACGCGCTCCGACAGACGAGCGTACAGCCGACGCGCGTGCGAGATCAGCTCCGCGCCGATCGAGAACACCTGAAAACGCAGGCGCTTCGGCCGGGCGTCATGCAGGGCCGGGGGCAGGCTCAGCGTCTTCAGCGCGCTCAGCACGTTGTACGTCAGCAGGCTCAGTCGGTACCACGCGGCGTTCGCGCCGAACTCCGCGCACGGCAACGTCCCGGCGGCCAGATCGTTCTTGGTCACGTCGTGCACCTTCTCGATGCTCCCGGCCTTCTCCCAGTGCCAACGGATCAACGCCTCACCCGCCATCGACTCGTCGTTGGTCACGATCGACAGGTAGCGCGTGCCCCGCTCCGAGCCATCGGCCGCGAAAAGCTCCCGCTGATCGGGGTCGAAGCGCAGCACGATGGTCCGCAGCGGCCTGGCGTCTCGCGGCCAGTTCCCCGTGACGTAGGCGACCTCGCTCCAGTACACCCGCTCGTGCTTCCGCGTCTCCAGCAGCTTCCAGGACGCCTCGGGCAGGGCCACGCACAGGGCACGCAGCTCGGCCACCATGTCCGCGCTGATCGTGAAGCGTTCGATCCGGTTGCACCGATCCATCATCCACCGAAGCGTCTCGGTCTCGTAGAAGGCGCTGTCGCCGCGGAACCGCCGCGTCGTGATCGTCGCGGGGAGCGCGTCGAATCCCCGGCGCACGGCGTCGAGCGGCGCCTTGCCCGCGGGCACGTTCCCCTCGCGGAACTCGTCGGCGACGATCAGGTCCATCTCGTTCCAGTACACCGCGACGGGCTGGTAGCCGCGGCCGCCCTTGTAGTGCGGGAGCGCCTCGGCCTTGGTGCTCTCGATGATCGTCGCGTCGCCCTCCAACGTCGCCACGGTCGCCTTCGGAGCGCGCGCACAGAGCTCATGAACCAGATGGGTCTGCACGGCCCCGAGCGCCACCAGCGCCTCGCTCTCCTCGATCAGGCGGGCCTTCTCGTCCGGCGCGAGCGAGGCCTGCGCGCGCGTCACACAGGCCTCGTCGTGGAACTCCAACAGGAAGTTGCGGAGCGTGTCGGTCGAGGGCAGCGAGGGGTAGCCCAGCATCTGCGCCAGTGCAGTGTCCTGGCGGAGCACGTTCATGTCCTCCATGCAGTCGCCGCCGGCTGCGATCAGCAGGACGGCGCTCTCCACCATCATCGCCTCGTTGTAGGTGGCGTTGCTGCGGCGCAGGTGGAGGGCGGTGCGCACGGCCCCGGCGACGCCGAGCGACCGCATCTGCTCGGCGACGAGTGGAAGCCCGCCGCGGGGCGTGAAGACCGGCGCCTTTTCGTCGGGCACGACCTCGTAGACGAAGGGCAACGGCGCGTCGATCAGCGGCTTGGATTTCCTGCGTCCCATGGGGAAGACAACGCGGGAGTATGTCTTCGAATTCCGCGCGACCACTCGGAAACAGGTGTTGCTCCGCTGGGTCGCCCCGAGTCGGCGGTGCGAGTGCAGCGCACTCGCAACCCATGCCCAACCTCTCGTTGCGACACCCGCCTCCCTGCGACACAGCCCTTGCCCCCGCTCCGCGGGGGTGAGGGCGCGCGGTAGCGGGGAGAGGGGGCCGCGGAAGGGGAGAGTGACGAGGAGAAGAAGGGGGGGCGGGCAACGGGGCGGCCCACCTGCCAGGTGCGAGCGCCTCTCGCAGAAATCACGGCCGCTACTGGTCTCTACGTCGCTCCGCCACGCCCACCTTCGGGATCACGGGGACGGCGGAGGGCTTGGGTTTTCCGCGGAGGGGTGATAGACGTCACCGCGTCTCGGGGATCGTCCAATGGCAGGACGCGGGATTTTGGTTCCCGCTATGGGGGTTCGAATCCCTCTCCCCGAACCCGAAATTGACGGGCAATCCGGCCGTCCACGCCCCGCCCGCTCCATCCAGGGACATTCCCAGGGACACTGCCGACGGGGGCGGCGGGGGCTCTTCGGCCGCGACGGGAGCCTCCCCGGCCTCGGCCAGCAAGGACGACGGCAGCGGCGGGAAGACGGCGCCGAAGCCCCGCCGGACGTTCTCCGCCTCGCGGGTGTAGACCAGCGTCGTCGCGAGGTCGCGATGCCCGGCGCCGTGCATGATGTGCAACGGCTCGTCCCCACGGATCGCGCGCCAGGTGATGCCCGTCGCGCGGAGGTCGTGAAACGTCAGGTGCTTCCGCGTGCTGTCGTCGGCGAAGAGGTCGGCGCGCTTCACGCCGGCCGCCGCCAGGTGCCGACGCAGGTAGCCCGCCCGGTGCTTGAAGAGGGGCCACGGCGAGAACACCAGCCGATCGCGCGGCCGCTCCGCCCGCATCGCCGCGAGGAGCGGCAGGAGCGCGGGCTCGACGGCGAAGCGCCTCGCG
>CAZJJQ010000566.1:0-3113 GCA_964546345.1 uncultured Planctomycetales bacterium | reverse complement strand
CATCGACGGCGGCGCCGACGCCGCGGACGCGTTGACGGCGGCCCTCGACGACGCCGCCCCGCGCGCATCCCCGGCCCTCGAGGCGATCCGGGCGGAGGCCGTCGCGGTGCTTTCGACGGCTCCGGCCCGCCGCGCCCTCGCCCGCGAGCTCGAACACGCGCCCCGAGCCCACGCGCTCGGCCTCGTGGGCACGAGGCTCCCCGACGGTCGGGTCCTCGCGCGCCCCCTGACCGCGTTCGCCGAGGAGCTCTCGGCGACGGTGGGCACGCCGCTCACGCTCGAGGGCGTCCCTCCCCTGCGCTCCCCGACGGCAACCTCGCCCGCCGAGGCGCCCGCGGTCCGGGCACCCGGCGTGCCCCCCCAGACGTTCGTCGCCCGCCTCGCGCCGCCGCTCGACGATCTCTGGGCGATCTCGCGGCCCGACCCCGCCGCCAGCCCTCCCGCGCGCAGCCCCTGGCCTCTCGTGGCGGGCCTCGGGCTCTACGCGCTCGGGGCCGGTCTCGCCATCACGGCGATCCTCCGAAGCACGAAGGCCGCGCGGATGCAGGCCGACTTCGTCGCGGCCACCAGCCACGAGATGAAGACCCCCATCGCGGGGGTGCAGGCGATGGCGGAGATGCTCGCGACGGGGCGGGTGCCCGATCCGGCGCGGGCGCGGCTGTACGCGGAGCGCATCCACGCGGAGATGGCGAGGCTCGGGGCCACCGTGCGCAACGTGCTCGACGCGGCGCGGATCGAGCGGGCCGCGGAGACGGTGGTGCGCCTGCGCCCCCTCGAGCCGGTGGACGTGGTCTCCGCGTTCGTGGAAGGCGTCCGCCCGGCGCTCGAAGGCCGCGGGTTCCGGCTCGAGGTGGAGACGCGGGCCGCGGGGAGGGCGATGGCGGTGGACCCGGACGCGCTCGAGCACGTGCTGGGCAACCTGGTGGACAACGCCGCGAAGTTCGCGGAGACGCGGCGGGAGATCGAGGTGTACGCGGGCCCCCGCGGGGACGGCTTCCGCATCGAGGTGCGCGACCGGGGTCCGGGCGTGCCCGAGGAGGAGCGGGAGCGCGTCTTCCGGCGCTTCGAGCGCGGGGCACGGGCGCGCGAGCGGGCGCTCCCCGGCGTCGGGCTCGGGCTCCACGTGGCGCGCGCGCTCGTCCGGGCGCACGGGGGCACGCTCGCGGTGGAGGGTCGCGAGGGCGGAGGGGCGACGTTCGTGGTGGACCTCCCCGGGGGGCGCACGTGAGCGGGGCCAAGGTGCTGGTGATCGAGGACGACGAGAGCCTCCGGCTCGTGCTCGCCGACGCGCTGGCCCAGGAGGGGCACCGCGTCGAGGTCGAGCCGGACGGGCTCGTGGGCCTCGAAAAGGCGCGTTCGGGCCGCCACGACCTCCTGGTCCTCGACCTCATGCTGCCCCGTCTGGACGGGACCGAGATCTGCCGGCGCCTGCGCGCCGAGGGCCACCGGCTCCCGATCCTCATGCTGACGGCCCGCGGTCGCGAGGCCGACCGCGTGAAGGGCCTCGACCTCGGCGCGGACGACTACCTCGTCAAGCCGTTCAGTCTGGCCGAGCTCCTCGCGCGCGTGCGCGCCCGCCTGCGCGCGACCGCCGGGCCCGTCCTCGGCAAGGCCGTCGTCGGCGACGCCGAGGTGGACTTCCCGGCGATGCTCGTGCGTTCGGGGGGGAAGCCGACCCCCCTCACCAGGACCGAGCTGGAGATGCTGCGCCTCTTCCTCGCCCATCCCGGCACGGTGATCACGCGCGAGCGCTTCCTCGACCGGGTCTGGGGCTACGACCGCTTCCCCACCACCCGCACCGTGGACATGCACGTGGCCCGGCTCCGCGAGAAGCTCGGCGACGACGGGGACGCGCCGCGGTTCATCCACACGGTCCACGGCGTGGGGTACCGCTACGACCCGCCGGGATCGACCCCTCCCCGCCGGAAGAAGTGACACCGAAGTGACGAGCGCGCGGCGAGGCCGTGACGACCCGCCCTCCGCATCGGGCACGCTCTGCGCGTCCCCTGGAGACCACCCCATGACCTTCGCACGCACCCTCGCCATCGTCGGGATCGCCGTCCTCGGGCTCGCCGCTCCTTCACGGGCCGACGACGGGGAGGACGCGGCCGCCTGGCTGCGGAAGGGGAAGGCGGCCGAGAGCATCGACCACGACCCGGCGAAGGCGATCGAGCACTACCGCCGGGCGCTGGAGCTCCCGGGCGCCACGGCGGCCGGCCTCGCCGCCGGCATGAGGCTCGTCGAGCTGCTCGGGGCTTCGGGCGACACGCAGGGCGCGCTCGGCGCGGCGCGAGAGCTGGCGGCGCGGTTCGTGCCGGTCATGGACGATCGGACGAAGCAGCTCGTCCTCGAGGCGCTCGCCCGCCTGCTGCCCCCGGGCTCGATGGAGCACACGGCCCTCGGCCTGGTGTGGACCTCGGGGGGAGTGAAGGCGACCTTCGAGGCGGAGCCCTCGCCGCTCCTCCGCCGCTTCGAGGACCCGTTCCGGGAGCTCGTGGCCGCCGATCCGCGCAGCCCGGAGTACGCCCGCGCCCGGGCGGAGCTCCTCGAAGCGCTGCGCGCCCTGGGCACGGACGCGTTCCCGGTCCTCGAGGCGATGATCCGCAGCGAGCACCTGCGCAAGGCGTCGGAGGCGCTCCAGCTCCTCGCCGCCGGCTTCCCCTCGCAGGGGGTCCCCCTGCTCGAACGGCTCGCGCTCGACGCCGACGCGCTCGTGCGGCGGCCGGCGCTGGGCGCGCTCCTCAAGCTCCCGCCGAGCCCGGCCAAGTGGGAGGCGCTCGACCGGCTCCGCAAGGCGAGCACGCTCGCCCCGCAGGCGAGCGTCCTGCGCAGCCGGATGGAGGCCGAGATGACGGAGGAGGCGCTGCTCGCCCAGCACGCGCTCGGAGGGCCCGAGGCTCCCTCCTGGCTGCGCTTCGCGCTCGGGAGGGGCGGCGAGCCGGCGCTCCGGCGCGCGCTGACGCTCGGCGCCGCGGACCGCGGCCAGGTGCGCGACGCCCTCGTGACCCTCGCCGCGACGGGCCGGTACGCGAGCGCGTCGGTAGACGCCCGCCGCGACCTCGAGGCCTTCCTCCGCGCGGATCCCGAGGCGGGGACGAGCGCCGAGATCCGGC
>CAZJJQ010000565.1:0-3127 GCA_964546345.1 uncultured Planctomycetales bacterium | reverse complement strand
TCGTGGTGATGAAGTAGCTGCCGCCGCCGGACCCGCCCTCGAGGCCGTAGGCGCCGAGAATGTCGAGCGTGATCGTCGGAACCTCCAACGAGCCGCCGATGGAGAGCGTGTTCGACGTTTCGTTGAATGTGAGGCCAGAGTCACCGCCGAGGGCGCCTCCGTCGTTGTACTGCACGTAGGTGTCGGAACCGCCCGGCGTCGCCGCGCCGGAGGAGTAGCTGGTGTTCGCCACGGTGGTGCAGCGGAGATCCACGCGGCAGGTGTCGCCGCCGGCCGGAGAGACGTCCACCTTCACGCGCGTGTACGCCTTCGGCGAGTTGATGGGGATGTAGCTCCCCTCGCTCGGGAAGGTCACGGGAAGCGGCACGCAGTCTCGCGAAGCCTCGGTGCCGGAGGCCGTGTCGCAGCTCTGGAGCGTGACCTGGCAGTCCGTGGAGGCGTCGCCCGTGGAGCGGTCGAGGGACGCCTCGAGGAGCGAGCACGAGGAGGTGGCCTGCCCCGTGGAGTCCGTCTTGGTGGTCGTGTCGTAGCGGTAGACGGTCTTGGTGGTCACGTCCACGGTGTCGGCCGAGGAGGACGTGGACCATGCCAGCGCCTCGCTCCCCGAGAGCAAGGCCGAGACGAGGACGGCGAGGAAGCGCAGCTTCATGGGGTCTCCCTACAGCTCGGCCGTGGCCGAGGCATGGATCGTGTAGCCGCCCGCCGAGTTCGTGGTGGACGGGCCGAGGACGATGGAGGCATCGGAGGCGTTCGACGTGGTGCAGCCGGTCCCGTCGGACCAGTTCGCGCTCGCAGCCGACGGCGCGTAGGTCGTGACCGTCGGCGTGGTCCGCATCCTCACGGGGAAGAACCACGTCCCGAAGGGCCCGGTGCCGGCCGAGAGCGCGCCGAAGGCGCCCGCCGTGCCGGCGTTCTGCGCCGGGGCCGTGCCGTAGGCGAAGGTCTTGGTGTAGTAGCGCTGGCAGCGGCGCAGCTCCTCGCCGAAGGGGAGCGGGATGCAGGGAGTCCGCAGCGGCCCAGGCTCCAGCCGCATCTCGGTCACGTGCACGACGTCCCCCGAGACGAGCGACCCGGACGGCACCTGGAGCTCGACCTGCATCCCGTTGGCGATGTTCGTGAAGCCGGAGACGTCGATGGAGACGGAGACGCGGGTCCATGCCGTGTCGGCGCAGGAGCCGAGCGCGGGGACGCCGCCCGAGCCGGTCGTGGCCCGGTTGGTCACGGTCGTGAAGTCGTCTGCGGCACCCGGCGTGCCGATGAGGAGCACGGGGACGAAGGCCGCGCCCGTCACGTTGTAGACGTAGGCCGAGAACGTGAGCCGGCGCTTGAGTCTCGGGATCTCCAGCGCCTCGATCCGCTGCCCGATCAGCACCGTGGTCACGCTCGCGGCGCCCGTGAGCTTGAGCGAGTACCCGGCGTAGGAGCCGGTGGGGACGGTGGTGGAGCGCTCCTGCGTCACGTCGGCGCCGGAGGGGTTCACGTACCAGCGGTCGGCCAGGAACGTCCGCGCGGAGGCGGTGCACGTGGTCGAGGCCGTGCCACGCTGCCAGACCTGGAAGCACCCGTTGACGAGACCGTTCTCTGCCGCGTAGGCCAGCGGCGTGAAGGCCGCGCCGTGGAGCGCCGCGTGCCCGACGTAGACAACGGTGGGAGAGGTCGGAACGACGCCATCGTCCATCGACACGAGAAGGGTCGTGTCGGGGGCGGAATAGCTCGAGGACGTGACGAAGCCGTCGGCCGTGGTGGCGCCCACGATGCGGACGCGACGCCCGGCGGTGAAGATCGCCGTGGCATCGACGCCGCCCACCGTGACCTGGACGTCCGAGACGCGGGTGATCGTCTTCCCGTAGGTGAGGTCGAGGAAGTCCGGCGCCGCGTAGAAGCGCCGCGTGGCCGCCATGACCTCGCGGGCCGCGTTGTTGAGGCTCGCCGGGGTCTGCCCCTCCGGAAAGCCGTCAGGGGGCGAGGCGTTGTTGGAGCTCGCCGTCGTGGACCACGCTGCAACGTCCGTCAAAGGGCGAGCCCTCCCGCGTGCAAGATCCCGCTTCCGAGCCGCAGAACGCGGCGCCTTGGCACTTCCGCAGGCTTCCCGAGGCTTCCGTCGCTAGGGCTGCGGCTCGTCGTCTTGCGCGAACGCCGCCGCGCGTGCCGCAGCCCTCCCGACGTGGCCCGCCATGCGCTCGGACCAGGACGCCATGCTGGCGCGCGGCACGGTCCGCAGGAGATCCAGCGCCACGGCGGGGTCGAGCAGCGCCTCCTCGAGGAGCTGCTGCGCCTGCGCGCGCGTCAGGCGCTCCGAAACCCAGCCCGCGGCGTCCTTGGCGAGGTTCCCGGCGGCCACCAGGTCCCCCGAGGCCGCGCGGGCAGCCTGCCGGCCCGCCTGCGCGAGCTGGAGCATGCCCGGGAGCGCCGAGCCCGTCGAGGCGTCCGCGGCGGTGGTCCCGATGCGCCCGGAGCGGATCTGCTTCGCGCGCTCCAGGAGCCGCATGGAGGCGTCGAAGTCCTGTCCCAGGATCTCCCGGCCCACGGCTTCCTTCCGGCGCACGAACTTGAGCGCGTTGTCGAGGTTCGCCGTGCTGAAGTTCACCTCGTCGAGCGAGCCCTTCTCTCCCGCCAACGCGCGGCGCCAGTAGAGGCGCTTCAGGCCGTCCAGCGCCTTCGGGTCGCCAGACAGCGCCTCCTTCAGCCGCCGCACCTCGGTCAGCGCCTTCGGCTGGCTCACGAGGCGCGTGATCGCCGTGTGGGGATCGTCCGCGCCGACAAACGCCTTCACAGCCGGGTGCTTGTCGTCGTAGAGGCCCTTGTACTTCCGCCACCCTGCGATCGCGGACTGAAGGTCCGACACGACAGGCCCCGCCGACGCGGGCACGTCCTTCGCCAGCGTCTCGTCCACCGTGGCCGCGAGGTCGTCGGCCCACATCGCCATCTGATCCTTGCCCGCGCGCCTCGCCTCGCGGGCCGTCTCGCGGAGCGCCGTGCGGAGCCGCTGCACCCTCGGCCCGTCCACGGCGTCACCATACTTGGCGATGACGCGCACCTCGGGCGGGAGCCGGTCGGCCAGCTCCTCGCCCGCGTCCGCTACCAGCTTCTCGGCCGCGGCCTTGATCCGCGCCGCAGGGATCTCACC
>CAZJJQ010000564.1:0-3135 GCA_964546345.1 uncultured Planctomycetales bacterium | reverse complement strand
GCGCGTCCTACTTCCCCGCGTCGGCCGGCGGCACCGTCGCCGCGGCGGGCGTCGCGGCGGCCCCGGGCGCCGCAGGAGCCGCCTCCGGCGGCACCGGATCCGGCACGCGGTTGCGGATCGGCGGGATCGACTGGAGGTACGCGAACACCGCGCCCGCGTCCTCCTCCGTCAGACCCTGGATGGCGGGGATCACGCCCGACATGGGCGGCAGGATCTCGCGACCGCGCCCGAGGTGACGTCCGGTGCGGACCACCTTGAGGAACGTCGCCTCGTCCCAGGTGCCGATGCCGGTCTCCTTGTCCGGCGTGAGGTTCGCCGGGAAGCTGACGCCCCACGGGCCCGCCCACGCGGTCATGGTGGCGCCGATGGCCCCGATCCACGGGCCGGGCGGCAGCTTCGGCGCGGGCGGCATCACCATCGACTCGGGGTGGCCCGAGAGCAGGCGAGTGAAGTCGCGCTCGGGGCCGTTCGGGCCCATCTTGAGGGGCGTGTGGCAGTCGTTGCACGACATGGCCGACACCAGGTACTTCCCGCGGGCGACGCGGGACTCGCCCGCGCCCGCGGGCGCGAGCAGGAAGCCGGCGACGACCGGCACGGCGACGAGGGGGATCAGGAAGAGACGGTTCACGGGAGCTACTCCTTGGAGTGAGGGGGTGCGGGGGAATCGGAAGACGGGGACGCGGGCGGCGGCGTGGCGGTCAGCGCGGCGGGCGAGCCGACGTCGGCGCCGAGGTCCTCGCGGATCCAGACCTCGAGCAGCGACACGGCGTCCGAGTCGGGCACGTGCGTGCCGAGCGGCGGCATCTGGACCACGGGGTGACGCGAGGCCATGCGCCGCAGCAGCAGGCTCCGGTCCGGGCGCCCGGGCACGATGCGGACGCTCTCAGGGCCCCCGGTCTCGCGGAGGCGGAACCGGCTCGGACGCCCCACCGCGGTGGGCAGCACGTCACCCGTGGCGGACGCCTCGCCCTCGAGGCGCGTGACGAGCGACAGATCGACGTCCGGGATCGGCCGCGAGGCCACGTGGCACGTCGCGCAGTTCGAGGAGAGGTAGCCGAGCACGGCCCGCTCCCGCGGCGAACGGGCCGCGACGCGGGGCGCGGGCCCGTCCGCGGGCAGGCCGCGGATCAGCCCCGCGCGCGTCAGGCCCGCGAGGTCGAGGGCCTCGGGCGGCGGAGTCTCCGCGTGCGGCGCCAGGGGATCCCGATCCGGCGAGAGCTGGAGCGGGGTCATCCCGAGGACCGGCACCGCGTGGCCGCCGTGGCACGCGAGGCAGTCCTCGCGGCTCGGGATGTCGTGCCACACGCCGGGACGGACCTCGGCGGCGCCCGGGAGGCCCTCGGCGGGCACGAGGGTCGCGTCCCGGCCGTCGGCGTCCCACGCGTAGCTCACGAAGGTCCACCCGGTCGCGGTGCGCTCGATCATCCGCGTCTCGACCCGGCGACCGTGGGCGAACTCCTTCCACAGCCGCGCGCCCACGGGGAACTGCCACGCGCCGGGGTCGGAGGCGTCGATGGACGTCCCCTCCGGCAGCCGTACGTAGCGCCGCTTCTGCGCTCCGTCGGACCACAGCGGGTACTGCGGCACGTAGGTGAACACGCCCGGCGCCAGGCGCTCCGTCGAGCCGGGCGCGTACAGCCCGGTCTCGGAGAGTCGGCCGGGGATCGCCGCGGGCAGCTCCGGCGCGGCGCGACCCTGGCCCCGGGAGGCCACCAGCGCGAAGGCGATCCCGGGCGCCAGGAAGAGGGCGGCCACCGGGAGGAAGGCGAGGCGGCGGAAGCGGAGGGGGCGGCGGAGGAGGTGGTGGAGGATCATGGGGGCGGCGGGGGTTCGGACTCTCGGGGGGGCTGACTCGCCTCCCCACCCCCAGGAACACGGAAGAGGCCTCCCGCCCGCAACGCAGGCCCTCCCCTCCCGCGCCCCCCTCCCCCGCGCCCCCACCCTCCCGGCAGCGGCAGCCCGGCGGAGCCCCGCGGTGGGCACGCGCGGCCCACCGGGGGGGCCCCCGTGTCGGCGCTTTCCTACGCGCCCTGCAATCGCTGCTAGCCTTCCCGGTGGATCAGGGCCGACGACGAGCGGGCGGGGCGCCCGGTCGTCCCGGCAGGGGGGTAGCCCATGGGACGGTTCCGGACGTGGTGGCTCTCGATCGCGCTCGCGACCGCGGCGGGGGGCGGGCTCGCCTCCGCGGCGGAGGAGGACCCGATCGTCGCGAAGCTCGTGGAGCTCGAGGCGCGCGTCGCCGAGCACACCGCGGCGAAGTCGGTCGAGCAGCTGAAGGCCGACGCCTCCGAGGCGCTCGTGCTCTACCGCGAGAACGCGGGGAAGGACCCGCACCGGGAGCGGATCCTCAAGGTCTTCGCCGGGCTCGCGAAGCACCGCAGCGACGACGTGGTGCGCGAGGCGCTCGTGGACCTCGGCGAGACCGGCGACCGTGACGGGGCCCGGATCCTGCGCCCGCTTCTCAAGCCGTGCGACGAGCCGAAGCCGACCGTGGCGCTCGAGACCGCGATCCTCGTGAGCCGGAAGCTGCCGCACGAGAGCCTCGCGGACCCGCTGCTCGCCATCGTGGACGACTCGAAGAACCTCAAGGTGGCCGCGAAGGCGATGGAGTCGCTGGGCGCGTTCGGCCTCGTGCGCAGCAAGCGCGAGAAGATCCTCGAGGGGCTCGTGAAGTCCATCGCGAAGAGCCAGTCCGGCGGACGCGGCGCGGCGGGCAAGGAGAACAACGCGAACCCCGACGCCGGGCTCGGCAACACCAGCAACGCGCAGGCGGGCAACCGGTGGAAGGAGCTCTCCGAGGTGCTGCCGACCGCGCTCAACGAGCTGACCGGGCGCAACGAGACGTCGGCGGAGGCCTGGTTCGTCACCGTCAAGGACCACAAGGGCAAGCTCGGCGGGCTCTTCGCGGATCTCGATCAGGCGGCGAAGGACGCGGCCAAGGAGGGCGGGAAGTAGGCGGGGGGCGGCGGGGGCCGGACGGGCCGACCCGCTCCGTCGTCGCCTACCGCAGCACCTCGCGACGGGGCTCGTCCGCGCTCGCGCGCGAGAGCGGCGGGCGCCCTTCGAGGAGCGCGAGCACGTCGGCGAGCACCGCGCGCGCCGCGGCGCGCGGGCCCACCAGCACGGCGGCGGCGC
>CAZJJQ010000563.1:0-3142 GCA_964546345.1 uncultured Planctomycetales bacterium | reverse complement strand
GGCATGTTGTAGGCGGGGCTGCCGGGCTCGAGCTGATCGAGGAGCCACAGGCGCTGCTGGGCGAAGGAGAGCGGATGCGGCCCCTGGGTGGCGCGCGCCTCGATCGGGGGCGCGAGGAAGCCATCGGCGCCCCGCCGCGCCGACCCGATCGCCGCGGCGATCCCCTCCACCGTCGGCGATTCGAAGAGCACCCGGAGCGGGAGGTCGACCTGGAAGGCCGCCCGCAGGCGCGTGACGACCTGCGTGGCCAGCAAGGAGTGGCCGCCCAGCTCGAAGAAGCCCGCGCCGGCGGGCACCTCGGCGAGCCCCAGCACCTCCGCCCAGGTGCCGGCCACGACCTCCTCGATGGGCGTGCGGGGCCGGCGCGTCGGGATCGATTCGGCGACCGGCGCCGGCAGGGCCTTGCGATCGACCTTGCCATTGGGCGACAGCGGCAGCGCGGGCAGCACCACGAAGGCCGCGGGCACCATGTAGGCCGGCAGCGTGGCGCTCAGTGGCTCGCGCAGCGCCGCGGGCGCCTCCTGCGTCACCACGTACGCGACCAATCGGCGATCGCCGGGGCTGTCCTCGCGCGCCACCACGACGCACGCGCGCACCGCCGGCAGCGCCCGCAGCGCGGCCTCGATCTCGCCCAATTCGATGCGGAAGCCGCGAATCTTGACCTGGAAATCGCGCCGTCCGACGAACTCGATCTGCCCCGCCGCGTTCCACCGGACCACATCGCCCGTCCGGTACAAGCGCCCGCCCGCGCGACCGCCGAACGGATCGGGAATGAACCGCTCGGCGGTCCAATCCGGTCGCCCGAGGTAGCCGCGGGCGAGGCCGAGGCCGCCCAGGAACAATTCCCCCGGCACGCCCACCGGCACCGGCGCGAGCTGCGCGTCGAGCACATACGCGCTCGTGTTGGCGATCGGCGCGCCGATGGGCACCGTCGCGCTCGACGGGTCCACGTCACCGACGGTCGCGCACGTCGCGAACGTGGTCGACTCGGTGGGGCCGTAGCAATGGATGAGGCGCACGGCCGGCCACGCCGCGCGGAATCGCCGGACGCGATCGGGCGACACGGCCTCGCCGCCGAAGAGGAGCTGGCGCAATCCGCCGAGGTGGGGGAGCGAATGATCCACCAGGGAGTTGAACAGGGCGGTGGTGAAGAAGGCGGTGGTGATCCGCCGCGACGCGAGGAACTCGCCGAGCGAATCGAGCCCGGCGTCGGCGGGGAACACGTCCACCCGCGCTCCGTGCGCCAGCGCTCCCCAGAGCTCGAAGGTCGAGGCGTCGAAGGCCACCGGCGCGAACGCCAGGAAGGTCTCGTCGGGCCCGAAGTGGCAATAGTCCGCGTTCATCACGAGGCGGAGCACGCCCCGGTGCGGCACGCCGATGCCCTTGGGCCGGCCCGTCGAGCCGGAGGTGTACACGACGTAGGCGAGGTGCTCGGGCGTCGTGTCGCAGGGCGGCGGCGTGGTCGGATATTGCGCGAGCGGGGCGGCCGACAGCGAGGAGCGGGTCAGGAGCACCGCGAGCTGCGCGTCCTCCTGCATGAAGGCGAGGCGATCGGCCGGGTAGGTCGGATCGAGGGGGACATAGGCGCCGCCGGCTTTGAGGATGCCCAGGAGGGCCACGATCATCTCGACCGAGCGGTCGAGGGAGAGGCCGACGCGGACGTCGGGGCCCACGCCGAGGGCGCGGAGGTGGTGGGCGAGCTGGTTGGCGCGGCGGTCCAGCTCGCCGTACGTCAGCGATTGTGCGCCGCAGCAAACCGCGACGGCGTCCGGGGTGCGGGCGGCCTGGGCGGCGACCAGCGCGTGGATCGGGGCGTCGGGAATCGCGCGCGCGGTGTCGTTCCAGTCGTGGAGGAGCTGCTCTTGCGCCGCGTCCGTCAGCAGCGGCAGCGACGCGATCCGTGCAGAGGGATTGGCCGCGATCCCGCGCAGCAGCACGTCGAATTGCTCCGCCATGCGTCCGATCGTCGCCGCGTCGAACAGATCCGTGGCGTATTCGAAAGTGCCGGCGAGTCCGTCCGGGGTCTCGGCGAACGACAGGGTCAAATCGAACTTGGCGGTGGCGCCGTCGAGGGGCTCGGGCGTCAACGTCAGCCCAGGGAGCGCGAGCGGACCCATGGGCGCGTTCTGCAGGGCGAACATGACCTGGAAGAGCGGGCTGCGCGCCAGGTCGCGGGCCACGCCGAGCGATTCGACGACGCGCTCGAACGGGGCGTCCTGGTGCGTGAAGGCGCCCAGGGCGGATTCGCGGACACGGGCGAGCAATTCGAGGAACGTCGGATCCCCGTCGAGGCGGGCGCGGTGGACCTGGGTGTTGACGAAGAAGCCGACGAGGGGTTCCAGCTCGGGGCGGGTGCGGTTGGCGATCGGGGTGCCGATGCCGAAATCGGATTGGCCCGATTGGCGGCCGAGCAGCACCTCGAAGGCGCCGAGCAGCGTCATGAAGAGCGTGGCGCCGTGGGCGTGGCCCAGCGCGATCAGGGCTCTGGTGAGCGCGGCATCGAGGACGAACGCGGCGGTGGCGCCGCGGTGGCTCTCGACGGGCGGGCGCAGGCGGTCGGTGGGCAGATCGAGCGGGGGCAGCTCGGCGAGCTGCGCCTGCCAGTAGTCGAGCTGCCGCCGGAGGACGTCGTCGCGCAGCCAGCCTCGCTGCCAAGCAGCAAAGTCGGCGTATTGAATGGGCAGCGGCGGGAGAGGGGCGGGGGCGCCGTCGCGGAGGGCGGCGTAGAGGGCGCCGACCTCGCGCACCAGCACGCCGATGGACCAGCCATCGGAGACGATGTGGTGCATGTTGACGAGCAGCAGGTGGTCGTCGGCGGCGAGGCGGAGCAGGCGCGTGCGCAAGAGCGGGCCGCGGGCGAGATCGAAGGGGGCGAGGGCGTCCTCCTCGGCGCGGCGGCGGGCCTCCGCCTCCGAGGGGACGTCCTCGATCGGCAGGGGCCAGGCCGACGGCGGATGGAGGATCTGGACGGGCTCGCCGCGGTCGAGGGCGAAGGTGGTGCGCAGGCCGGCCTGCCTGCGCACGACCTCTTCAATGCTGCGTCGCAGCAACTCCGCGTCGAGCGAGCCGCGCAGGCGCAGCGCGGCGGGCATGTTGTAGGCGGGGCTGCCGGGCTCGAGCTGATCGAGGAGCCACAGGCGCT
>CAZJJQ010000562.1:0-3145 GCA_964546345.1 uncultured Planctomycetales bacterium | reverse complement strand
GGCCGTTCCCGACGCCGTAGCGCGTCGGACGGGCTCGATAGCCCCCAGTTCGCCCTCGGCCGGGGGGGCGGGCTGCCCGCGCGTTGGGCGGGTGGGTTCCCCGGCTAGGATGCCGGCCCGGGGGGCCTGGGCCTCCCGTCTTCCCACCAGCGCCGAGGGCCGATGGACGTCCTGCCGACCCGGGTCGAACCCGCCTCCGATGGTTTCCGGAAGAACCGGGAGCACCACCTGGCCCTGGCCGCCGACCTCGAGGCCGCCCTGCGGGTCGCGCAGGCGGGCGGATCCGAGAAGGCCCGGCAGAAGCACCACGAGCGGGGGAAGCTCCTCGCTCGGGAGCGCATCGATCGCCTGCTCGATCCCGGCAGCCCGTTCCTCGAGCTTTCGCCCCTCGCGGCCCATGGCCTCTACGACGGGGACGCACCCTCCGCCGGCGTGGTGACGGGCATCGGGCTCGTCCATGGACGGCGCGTCGTGGTGGTCGCGAACGATGCGACGGTCAAGGGGGGCTCCTACCTCCCGCTGACCGTCAAGAAGCACGTGCGGGCGCAGGAGGTGGCGCTCGAGAACGGCCTGACCACGGTCTACCTCGTGGACTCGGGCGGCGCGTTCCTGCCGCTCCAGGCCGACGTGTTCCCCGACAAGTACCACTTCGGGCGCATCTTCCGGAACCAGGCGGTCCTGTCCGCGGCCCGGGTGCCGCAGATCGGCGTGGTGATGGGGAGCTGCACCGCCGGCGGCGCCTACGTCCCCGCCATGAGCGACGAGGCGATCATCGTCAAGGGGCACGGGACGATCTTCCTCGCGGGCCCGCCCCTCGTGAAGGCGGCCACCGGCGAGGTGGTGACGGCCGAGGACCTCGGCGGCGCGGACGTCCACACGCGCATCAGCGGCGTGGCCGACCACTTCGCCCGGGACGACGCGGAGGCGCTCCGGATGGCCCGCAACGCCATCGAGGGGCTCAACCGCCCGCCGCTGCCGGCCTACGACGTGGTCGAGCCCGAGGAGCCCAAGCACGACGAGGAGGACCTCCTCGGGATCCTGCCCACCGACGTCCGCACCCCGTACGACATCCGCGAGGTGATCGCCCGCCTGGTGGACGGGAGCCGCTTCCACGAGTTCAAGGCGCGCTACGGCACCACGCTCGTCACGGGGTTCGCGCGCATCCACGGGATCCTCGTGGGGATCGTCGCGAACAACGGCGTGCTGTTCTCCGAGTCGGCCCAGAAGGGCGCGCACTTCGTCGAGCTCTGCTGCCAGCGCGGCGTGCCCCTGCTGTTCCTCCAGAACGTCACGGGCTTCATGGTGGGGCGCGCGGCCGAGACCGGCGGGATCGCGCGCGACGGGGCGAAGATGGTCCAGGCGGTCGCCACGGCGAACGTGCCGAAGATCACCGTCATCGTCGGCGCCTCGTTCGGCGCGGGCAACTACGGCATGTGCGGGCGCGCGTACGACGCCCGCTTCGTCTTCACCTGGCCCAACGCCCGCGTCTCCGTGATGGGGGGAGAGCAGGCCGCGCAGGTGATGCTCACCGTGAAGCGGGACCAGCTCGCCTACGAGGGGAAGCCGCCGCTCACCCCGGCCGAGGAGGCCGCCATCCTCGATCCGATCCGCGCGAAGTACGAGGAGGAGGGCGCCCCCCTCTACGGCACGGCGCGGCTCTGGGACGACGGGGTGATCGATCCGCGGCGCACCCGCGACGTGCTCGGGCTCGCGTTCGCCGCCACCCTCGAGACCCCCCTCGGCCCCCCGCGCCCCCCCGTGTTCCGCATGTAGCGTGGGTCTCTCGCCCCGAAGGACGCACCGATGAGCCCGAACGACCCCGCCCCCCTCCGCCTCGAGCGCACGGACGCCGTGGTCACCGTGGTGCTCGACCGCCCCGAGTTCCGCAACGCGTTCGACGACCGCCTCGCGTCGCTCCTCCGCTCGACGTTCGAGGACCTCTCCGCGGACCCCGCCGTGCGCGTGATCGTGCTGCGCGGCACGGGCGAGTTCTTCTGCGCCGGCGGGGACCTCTCCTGGATGCGGCGCAGCGGACGGCTCGGGAAGGCCGAGAACCTGGAGGACGCGAAGGGCTTCGTGGGCGCCTTCGCGGCGATCGATCGCTGCCCGAAGGCCGTCGTCGCGCGGGTCCAGGGCGCGGCGCTCGGCGGCGGGGCGGGCCTCGTGGCCGTGAGCGACGTGGCCGTCGCCGGCGCCGGCACGGTGCTCGGCTTCCCCGAGGTGAAGCTCGGGATCGTGCCGGCGGCCATCTCGCCGTACGTGATCTCGAAGATCGGCTGGTCGCAGGCGCGCCGCCTGTTCCTCACGGGCGAGCGCTTCGACGCCGAGACCGCCCGCCGCATCGGGCTCGTCCACGAGGTGGTCCCCGACGCCGAGCTCGACGCCGCCGTCGCCCGCACCGTGGCCGCGCTCCTCTCGAGCGGGCCCGAGGCGGTCGGCCGCGTGAAGCGGCTGCTCAAAGGCATGAACGCGCTCACCCCCGACGGCGCGCTGCTCGATCTCACGGCCCGCACGATCGCCGACGCCCGCGCGTCGGCCGAGGCGCAGGAGGGCTTCGCCGCGTTCCTCGAGAAGCGCAAGCCGACGTGGGCCCGATGAGCGCGTTCCCCTTCCGCACCGTCCTGGTCGCCAATCGCGGCGAGATCGCCGTCCGCGTGATCCGCACCCTGCGCGCCCTCGGGCTGCGCTCGGTGGCCGTCTTCAGCGACGCCGACCACGACGCCCGCCACGTGCTCGAGGCCGACGTCGCCGTGCGCATCGGCCCGCCGGAGGCGAAGGACTCCTACCTCTCCATCGCCGCGATCCTCGAGGCCGCGCGGGTGACCGGCGCGCAGGCGGTCCACCCGGGCTACGGGTTCCTCTCCGAGCGCGCCGACTTCGCGCGGGCGTGCGAGGAGGCGGGCCTCGTGTTCGTGGGACCGCCCGCCGCGGTCCTCGAGGCCACGGGCGACAAGCTGGGGGTCAAGGCCCGCGTGGCGGGCGCCGGCGTCCCCGTCATCCCCGGCCCGCTCGGCCCCGTGGCCGAGGGCGAGGACGCGCTGCGCGCCGCCGCGCGCGAGACCGGGTTCCCCCTGCTGCTCAAGGCCATCGGCAGCTACGTCACCGCCTTCCGGCAGGATGTTTCGCCGCTGATCGCCAGCGAGTT
>CAZJJQ010000561.1:0-3145 GCA_964546345.1 uncultured Planctomycetales bacterium | reverse complement strand
GGAGCGCCGGCTGCTCGCGGTCGTGCGTCGCGCCGCGCGGGCCCTCGGGCTCTCGGGGCTCGCCCGCTTCGACGTGCGCCTCCGTCCCGACGGCGAGCCGGTGGTGCTCGAGGCGAACCCGCGGCCGAGCCTCGAGCGGGGCGCGGACACCGCGGTCGCGGCCGCGGCGGAGGGCTGGTCGTACGAGGCGCTGCTGGCGAGGCTGCTCGACGATCGTCTTGCCGTCGCACGGAGGAGCCCATGACCCGGCGTCTCGTGGTCACCGCCGACGACGCCGGCATGGACGGCGCCCGCGACGCGGCGATCCTGCGCGCGTTCGATCGGGGGATCCTCCGTGCGGCGTCCTGCGTCGCCAACGGGCCGACGCTCGACGCGTTCCTCGCGGAGGCGGCCTCCCGACCGGGGCTCTCCCTGGGGCTCCACCTCAACCTGACCGAGGGGGCTCCCCTCGCCGACGGGCGCGCGTTCACCCTGACCGAGAAGCGGGGCCGCTTCCTCGGGGACAAGCGCGAGCTGTGGCGGCGCGCCGTGGCGGGGGAGGTCGATGCGCTCGAGGTCGAGCGGGAGACCACGGCGCAGTGGCGTCGGCTCCGCGCGGCGGGCGTGGAGCCCGACCACGTGAACGGACACCATCACGTCCACGTGCTGCCCCACGTCTCCGAGGGCGTCGTGCGCGCGCTCGTCGCCCTCGGGCGGCCGGCGTTCGTGCGCGTGCCGCGGGAGCAAGCGCCCCCCGCGGGCTTCCCGCCCGTGGAGGAGC
Organism: uncultured Planctomycetales bacterium; assembly: GCA_964546345.1. Taxonomy (GTDB): domain Bacteria; phylum Planctomycetota; class PLA2; order PLA2; family JAEUHO01; genus JAYTCP01. The sequence continues at coordinate 2,385 of CAZJJQ010000561.1, read as the reverse complement.
CCGCGCTCCCCCTCGGCACCGCGCTCCTCACCGGTCCCCGCGTCTCGCTGCTGCGCGCCGGGCACGGAGGGCTCGTGGCCCTCTCGGTCCACGCCGAGCGGCTGAGGGCCGCCCTCGGGGGCTCCCTGCGCGCGACGGACGGGTTCTTCGGCGTGGCGTGGTCCACGGCCCCCTCCCGCGAGCTGCTCCTCCACGGGCTCGCGTCGCGCCCCGCGGGCGTCGTGGAGGCCATGGTGCATCCCGGCCGGTTCGCGTCACGAACGGCGGGCTTCTCCTCCGACCCGCGACGCGACCAGGAGCTCGAGGTCCTCGTGGATCCCGCGACGCGTGCGGCGGTCGAGGCCACGGGCACCATCCTGTGCGGCTACGCAGAGTTGCGCACGTGAACGCCGCGCCCCCGCGGGCCCTGCTCGTCACCGCCGAGCCCGAGGGGCTCGTGTCGGGCAACAACACGACCATCGAGCGCTTCGAACGACGCCTGCGGGCACGCGGGCTCGAGGTCCTCCTCGCGCGCCTGCCCTCCCTCGACGGCGCCGCTCTCCTCGACCTCGCCCGTCGGTTCCGCCCCGAGGTGGTCCACGCACTCCACGCCCGGCACGCGGGGCCCGCCGCCGTCGCCGTCTCCCGCGCGCTCTCGGTGCCGCTCGTCGTCACCTCCGGGGGCACCGACCTCGACCAGGACGCGTTCGACGCCGCGCGTCTCGGGATCGTGCGGGACGTCCTCGCCCACGCGCGGGTGCTGCTCGTGACGCACCCCGCCGCCGAGCGCACCGCCCGGGAGCTCGGGCTCGGACTGAGGGTGCTGCGGATCCCGAAGGGGGCCGAGCCCGCGCCCCCGCGTCCGGTCCCGGATCCGGCGCGGTTCGGCGTCGAGCCCGACGACGTCCTCTTCGTGCTCCCCGCGGGCGTGCGGCCCGTCAAGAACAACCGCTTCCCGATCGAGCCGCTCGCCCGCCTCCGGGCGGAGGGGGTGCGCGTCCGCCTGCTCTTCGCCGGCCCCGCCCGTGACGAGGCGTACGCGGCGGCCCTCCGCTCCGACCTCGAGAGGCACCCGTTCGCCTCGTGGCCCGGGACCTTCGGGGGGGCCGATCGGGAGGTCCTCTACGCGACGGCCGACGTGCTGCTCAACGTGTCCCACTCCGAAGGGGGCGCGAACGCGATCCTCGAGGCGATGGTCCGCGGGTGCACGATCCTCGGCGGCTCCATCCCCGGGAACGAGGTGTTCCTCCGTGCGGAGGAGGACCGGCCCGAGGCGGGCCTCCTCTACCGCGCCGACCCCACCGCCGATCCCCGGGTGCGGCGCCACGACGCCGACGACTTCCTCCGCCACGCCCGCGCGCTGGCGCTGTCCCCCGTGCGCCGCGCGGCGCTCTCGGCCGCCGCCCGCGAGCGCGCCCGCGTCTTCCACGACCCCGACGCCGAGGTGGACGGCATCCTCCTCGGCTACCGACTCGCCCTCTCGCCTCCCGCCGGAGGAGCCTGAGGCGCGCCCCGCCCGCTACCTCACGTACTCCCGCCAGTGCGCGCGGAGCCCGTTCGTGCGGGCGAGCATCTCCTTGCGCACCGTCTGCTCGGCCAGCGTCTTGAGCAGCGGGGGCACCGTGTAGTCCATCACCGAGACGGCGATCTCGGCCACGTGGAGGCCGTCGGCCTCCGGGACCGCCAGGAACAGCCCCTGGGTGTGGAGCATGTGCGCCGTGTCCGCGGCCTCCACCTGGGTCGTCACGAGGAGCCGCGCCGCTCCGCGATCCACGCGCCGCGCGCGGAAGGTCCACCGTGCGCCGTACTCGAACCCCAGCGCCTTCCGGAGCGCGTCCGCCCGCGCCACCACGGTGTTCCCCTCGCGCGCGAGCGTGCGCGTGCCCGGCTTGCCCGTGTACTCGGGCACGCGGTCGTAGTCGAGGTAGGCCTCGCGCACCGCTTCCGCGTCGCCCCCGGGCTCGACGTAGCTCGTGATCGTCGCGAACGCGAGCCCTGCGCCCGGCCGCCGTCCCTCCGCTTCCTCGAGCTCGGGCACCCGCACGATGGTCGTCTCGACGCCCCGCGCCGCACCGTGGCGTGCCAGGGCCCGGAGGAGCGCCGCGTGCGAGGCGAGCTCCGGATCCGCGCCCGAGCCCGCCGCGGACGCGAGGTGATCCGCCCACCCGGCGAACGAGCGCGGTTCGGCGGGAGGCTCCACCGGGGACGGTGCGACCCCCTGCTCGGGAGAGGCGGAGGGGGCCGCCGGGAGGAGGGGGGCGGCGGGGGGAGGGAGCAGCGGGGCCGCAGGGGAAGGGAGAAGAGGGGCAGCAGGTGGAGAGACGTGACGCGGTGGCGGCAGGACCGCGCGCGCCGTGGGGGCGATCTCGAGTGGCGCCGGCGGCACCGGCGCCGGCGCCGCCGCAG
>CAZJJQ010000560.1:0-3151 GCA_964546345.1 uncultured Planctomycetales bacterium | reverse complement strand
GGCGCCGCGGTCGCGGTCGCCCGGCTGCGCCCGCGCGCGCTGCTCGTCCCCGGCGGCGGGGAGCGTCCCCTGTCGGAGCTGCGCGACGCGAAGGTCCACGCCTGGGCCGGCATCGGCAATCCCGAGGCGTTCGCCGGCACCCTGCGCGATCTCGGGGCCCGGGTCGTGGGCACCACCTTCGCGCGCGATCACCATCGGCCCTCCGACGCCGAGCTCGTGCAGGTCGCCGAGGCGGCCGCGGCCGAAGGCGCGGAGCGCATCGCGGTGACCCTCAAGGACCTCGTGAAGATGTCCGGCCGACCGGGCCTGCCGCCAGGGCTCGTCGCGGTGGACGTCGAGCTCGAGATCGCGAGCGGGGACGACGCGCTCCTCGCGCGCGTGAGGGCCGCCCTCGCGGCGTTCCGCCCCGCCCCCCTTCCCGCGCCCCCGCGCCCGCGCGCCTGACCCGCGTTCGGGTCTCCTCCCCCCGCGCCCCCCACCTCCCCTGGACGGCTCCCCGTCGTCGTCGGGGGCTTGGGGCCCGTCGGTCCCCCGCCCCGAGGGCCGGCTACGGCGTCGTCTCGGCGCCCTTGTCGTCCTCGGTCGTGAGCAACGGGTCGGTCCGCTCCTGGTGGAGGAGGAACCGGAACCCGATGGTGCCGTCCGCGGCCTTCGCGCGTTCGACGACGTAGAGCTCGTCGCGCTGCGTGCGCTTCGTCGCCCCCTGGATGCGGATCCCGAACACGTCGCTCTTCACGTCCAGCTCGACGGCCGCGTCGATGCCGTTCTTGCGCAGCACGTCGTCCGTGAGGCCGTTCACGCTTCCGTCCACCAGGGCCTGCACGGTCTCGAACGGGTTCCCCGCCCCCGCGTCGGTCGTGCTCGACGACGACCCGGAAGTGCTCGACATCGCCGGGACCGAGCTCGAGCTCGTCGTGTCGGCCTGGCCGCGACGCCGGTCGATGATGGCCTGCGCGTAGCTCTGGTCGCCCGACTGCGAGAACAGCGCCTTGAGGACCACGAGCGGCGCCGTGTTCACGTTGATGCGCTGCGACCCGTACACCGTCACGTAGCGGTGGAGGCCGGGCGCGATCTGATCCTTCACCTTCAGGTCCACCATGAGGACGTCCATCATGTGGTTGTCCTTGGTGTCCACGAACTGGATCTCGTCGAGGAGCAGGGGCACGCCGACCGGCAGCGTCTTCGGCTTGGGGACCTGGCCCGTCGCCCCCTCGCGCTTGAGGTACTTGATGATCCGGTCCGCGACCTCCTCCGCCTCCCCCTGGTTCAGGTCGCCTCCCTTCGACTTGTCCTCGGAGACGCCCTCCCGGAACAGGTCGAGGATGCGGACGAACACCTCCTTCGCGCGCAGGAGCTGCGCCTCGTTGCCGGTCACCAGCCGCACGAGGTTGAACTTTCCCGCCTCGTCGAAGATCCGCATCGTCAGCGCGACGTCCCCGTCGGTGCGCTGGCGGAGGTCGTTCTTGTTCCACGTCTCGGTCTCGGCGTCGAGGTCCTTGTCGCTCGACTTCTTGTCCAGCTTGAGGTTCGCGAGCGCGATCTCGAACTGCCCGTCGATCGCGTACTCGATGAGCCCCTGGTCGCTCACGTTGTTGGCCGCGAGGATCTCGAGCCCCGCCTGGTAGGCGAGCTCGGCGACCACGATGATCGCGATCGTCGTCATGAGGAGCACGAGGAGGAGCGCGAAGCCCCGCTCGCGGAGGCGGGGCCCGACGGCCCCGGCGAGGCGCATGGCCTCGGGGGGAGGACGTGACGGGGAGGCAGGGGGCGGCGGGGGCGGGGGGGGCATGGGGTCCCTGGAGCATACTTCCGGCGAGCCTCTGACGACGGCGGAGCGCGTCCGATTCCGCCGCAGGCCCGACGTCAGGGCATGGTCACGACGACCGTGCGGTCGGCGCCCCCGGGGGGCGCGCGGTAGAGCAGGACGAGATCGTCCTTGCCGTCGCCGGTCAGGTCGCCGACGTAGCCCTCCACGTCGGGGCTCGACCCGACGGGGGGGATGCGAACGGAACGCGGCTCCTTCGCCCACACGCCGTCCGTGGTGCCCGCATAGACGCTGAGCGTCTCGGGGCCGGTGCGGATCACGAGGTCCTTCCGCCGGTCCCCGTCCACGTCGGCCGTGGCGAGGATCGTGAACGAGCGCTTCACCTCGATGGAGCCCGAGAACGTGAAGAGGATGCGGACGCCGATCTCGGAGTCCACCTCGGCGTCGGGGGTGGGGGAGAAGAAGTCGCCGGCCCCGCCGCGGTTGCGCCATGCGCGCGTCTTCGCGACGACGCGACCCTTGAGCACCGCGCGCATGACGTTGCCGCCGTCGATGTCGATGGTGGTCACCACGAGGTCGGGCAGGCCGTCGGCGTCGAGGTCCACGTAGTCGGGGGGGAACTGGAAGCCCTTGAGCCGCACCGTGCCGCGCGCCGGCGGCAGGGCGCCCCCCGCGCGCCCGCCCCCCGGCGCCCCGGCGGGGGGGGGGGTCGGGCACCCCCCGCCCCCCCCCGGCCCGGCGGCGGGGCCGCCGCCCCCCCCCCCCCCCCACGCCCCCGGGCGCCGCGTCGGGGGGGAGGGGCGTGGGGGTCGGCACGTGGAAGAAGACGTAGGTCCCCGAGTCGTTCGTCGTCCGCTCGTGGCACAGGTCGGGGACGCCGTCGGCGTCGAGGTCCACGAGCACGTCGCGCCGGTCGCCCCCGCGCGGCAGGAACGCGGTGCTCCACGCGACGTGATCCAGCGCCGCGCCGCGGCGCGTGAACGCGTGGAGGGCCAAGGCGCCGAGGGCGAACACCGAAGGGCCCCCGAGGGGACTCTTCGGGACCAGGGTCGGCGCGGGCCAGGAGGAGGAGAGCAGCGCGACGTCCTCGAGGAAGGGGCCGGGGGCGGTCACCCTGCGGACCGGCGGGAGGTCCAGGTCGAAGACGGTGCGCCGGTCCTCGAGGAGGTCGGGGATCCACCGGAAGCCGCCCGCCGTGGGGAGCAGGAGCCCGCCGCCCCGCACGAAGTCCGTCAGCACCGCGCGGTCCGGGTCGGTCCAGGGCACGGCGCACGAGATGCCCTCCTCCACCACCGGCGGGAGCCCCGCCCCGAGGCGCAGCACCTGCTTCGCGCCGAGCGCGAGCATCGCCGGCGGGGCCGCCGCGCCGGCGCGCCGCGGCGCCGG
>CAZJJQ010000559.1:0-3157 GCA_964546345.1 uncultured Planctomycetales bacterium | reverse complement strand
CGACGCGTAGAGCACGCGGGCGGAGCTCCCGGTCACGAACGACCAGGTCATGCCCTCGAGGCGGAAGAGGAGGTCGGCGACCTCCGCCACGAGGTCGGGGTGCTCGATCTCCCCGAGGTGCGTCGCCACGGCGACGTCGTGGACCTGGGCGTGTCGTAGGCCGCGTTCGAGGCAGCGGAAGTACTCCTCGGGCACGCGCGCGCGCTGGATGCGCCCGAGGATCTTCTTGTCCGCCATCGCGTAGAGCTGGGCGAAGACGCGCTCGTCCGCCGGGGAGACGTTGCGCGCGAGGTCGGCGGTGTCGGTCTGGATGCCGTACACCAGCGCGGTCGCGACGCGCTGCGGCACGGCCACGCCGTTCGCGAGCAGCATCTCCCCCACCAGCGTGGAGGTGGCGCCGTAGGCCTCGTCCTGGAGGGACAGCCGCACGTGCGGCGCCCCCTGCCGACGCGGATGGTGGTCCACGACGACGTCGGCCGCCACGTCCGCGGGCAGTCGGCAGGTCCCCGCCCCGGGCTGCGTGTCCACCACCACCACCAGGTCGTGGTGGCTGTAGTTCACCTTGAACGCGGGGATGATCTGGATCTTGAGGTACCGCATCATCGCGCGGTTCTCGGCCCGCCCGACGCTGCCGGTGAACGCGATCACGGGGTCGAGGCGCAGGATGCGCTTGAACAGGTGCTTGAGCGCGAACCCGCTCGCCAGCGCGTCCGGGTCGGGGTTGTGCTGGAGCTGGAGCAGCGGACGCCGGCTCCCCCGCACGAGGTCCACGAGGCGGCGGAACCGCGCCTCGGCGGCCGGGGCCTCGGCGACGGTGCCGAGGGCGTGCGGGGTGAGCTCGATGGGCATGGGGGTCGCCGGGGGCTCCGCCTACCCTCGACCCCAGCCCTGGAGCATCCGGACCACGACGCGCACGCCGAAGCCGGTCGCGCCACGCGAGCTGACGCCCTTCGCCGAGTCGGTCCACGCGGTGCCCGCGATGTCGAGGTGGGCCCACGGCACGCCGCCGACGAACCGCTCGAGGAACGCCGCGGCCGTCAGCGCGCCGGCCTCGCGACCGGCCGAGTTGCGGATGTCGGCGTAGACGCTCTTGATCTGCTCGCGGTAGCGGTCGCGCAGCGGCAGGCGCCACACGGGGTCACCCGACGCGTCGCCGGCGGCGGAGAGCCGCGCGGCGAGGCGGTCGTCGTTGCTCACCAGGCCCGCCGCGGCGCTGCCCAGGGCCACCACGCACGCGCCCGTGAGCGTCGCCATGTCCACGATCGCCTTCGGCCGGGGCTTGAGGCGCGAGGTCGCGTAGGCCAGCGCGTCCGCGAGGATGAGCCGGCCCTCGGCGTCGGTGTTCACGATCTCGATCGTCGTGCCGTTCATCGCGCGCAGGATGTCGCCCGGCTTGTACGCCGCGGCGTCGGGCATGTTCTCCGACGCGGGCACCAGCCCGACCACGCGCACGCCGAGCCGCAGCCGCGCCACGGCCTGCATCACGCCGAGGACGGCCGCGCCGCCGCACATGTCGAACTTCATGTCCTCCATCTTCTCGCCCGGCTTCAGCGAGATCCCGCCCGAGTCGAACGTGAGGCCCTTGCCGACCACGGCGACCGTGTCCACGCGCCCGCGGCGCTTCGCCGGCTCGTAGGTGAGGACGATGAGCTTCGGCGGCTGCGCGGAGCCCTGCGCCACGCCGAGCAGGCTCCCCATGCCGAGGGACGCCATCTCGGCCCGCTCGAGGACGTGCACGCCGAGCCCGTGCTCCGCGGCGATCGCCTTGGCGCGCTCGGCCAGGTAGGTGGGCGTCGCGGTGTTGCCCGGCTCGTTGCCGAGGTCCCGCACCATCAGGACCGCGTCGGCGAGGATCGTGCCTTCCGCGAGCCCCTTGCGCGCTGCGGCCGCCGCCGCGCGGGGCGCGAGCAGGGTCGCCGAGCGCAGCGCCTTCTTCGCCTTCTCGGTCTTGTACGCCTCGAAGACGTACAGGCCGAGGCGGATGCCCTCGACGATGGCCTCCGTGGTCGCCGCGACGTTCCCCCCGGCCGGGAGCGCCACGGTGAGCGTGCCGGCGCCGGCGTCGCGGGCCGCACGCGCGCCCTCGGCCGCGGCCGAACGCAACGCATCCGTCGTCGGGGTCGCGCCGACGCCGACGACCACCAGGGTCTCGATCCGCGCGCCCGGCCGGTCGTGGAGCACGAGGCACTGGCCGGCCGCGCCGGTGAAGGCCTCACGCACCCGCAGCGTCTCGAACGGGCCCACGAATCCCCGGCCCGCCTGGCCCACGAGGGCGGCGGCGTCCTTCCCCACGAAGGCGAAGACGAGGGCGGCGCGGTCCTTCGCGCTCGAGAGCGAGGTCGTATCGACGCGGATGTCCATCCAAGAAGTCTCCGACGAGGGGCAGGGTCCCTGGGGATGCCTGGGCTGCGGGGAAGCGGGACAGCGTAGATCCCCGCGCGCGCTAGGGAATCGAATCTTGCGCCGAGCCCGCGGGCCCGGCTTCCGGGGGCCCCCCCCGGAAGCGGGCGTGCAGAAGGCTCCGGCCTCCCCCCCGGGCCGCCGCGACCCCCGTCCCCCCCCACCTCCCCCGGCGGCTGCTTCCGCGTCCATCGGCCGGAAGAAGCGACACAACCACTGAATCCACAATCATTTACATCTTTACGTAGCCCAGATCCTTCACGATCCCGAGGAGCTCGCTCCACGTCGGGAACGGCTTCCCGCTGGCCTGCTTGAACCGGTTCACGGCGGCGATGAACTCGAGGGTGTCCTCGTCCAGGTCGTACTCGCCGCCCCGTTTCCCCTGGTCACGGCGGTCGGCCTGGGAACGGCGGTCCTCCCCCGTGCGGCGCTCCACGGGCACCGGGACGGACGTCTTCCGTCGGTCCGCGCCGCGGCGCTCCGGTCGTGCCCGACGTTCCACGATGGGAGCATCGGGATCGGCGACGTCGCCTCCCGGCGTCGCCGCCGGGGGCGGATCCGAGGGGCTGGGGGCGAGCGGGTCGGGGTCGTCGGGGCCGTTCATCGCGCGAGGACGATCTCCACGGGCACGGTCTCCCCGTCCCCCACCTCGAGGGTGGTCTCGAAGCGCCGCCCGTCGCTCGCCGTCGCCCTGTGGACGCCGGCGCCGGGCGCCACGGGCCGGGGGCCGGTCGGATTCGTCTGGAGCGGGCGCGGG
>CAZJJQ010000558.1:0-3157 GCA_964546345.1 uncultured Planctomycetales bacterium | reverse complement strand
CCGCCTCTGCCGGGCGCACCCCGAGCATGCCGACCCCGAGGAGCGCGAGGCGGAGGATGCGGCGACGCACGCGCGGTCTCCCGGGGACGGAAACGGGGCGGCGGGGAGGGGTCCCGCCGCTCCGATCCTACGGAGGACCGGCCGCCGCGGGGAAGCGGCGCCCCGGCCCGTACCCCTACGGGTTCCACCTCCACGTGATCTGGGTGCCCACGGCGACGTTCTGGCCGACCGGCGTGTTCTGGCTGAAGACCTTCCCGTGGGGCTTGCCGAAGGCGATCTGCGCGATGCCCACGGAGACGAGGCCCTTCGCCTCGAGGGCCGCCTTCGCCTGCTGCGGGGTGAGCCCGATCAGGTTGGGGACCTTGGCGAGCTGGGCGAACTGGCCCTGGATCACCTGGATCGTCACCTGGGTGCCCGGCGGGACCTTCGTGCCCGCGACGATGGACTGCGCCGTCACCTTGTCGTTCTGGAGCAGGGGGCCCGGGACGAAGACCTTCTTCACCGTGAGGTTCGCCTGGAGGAGGAGCTGCTCCGCCTGGGCCCGCTGCATCCCGACGACCGCGGGGACCTTGGCGAGCAGCTGCCCGATCGCGACCTGCGCGGTCACGGTCGAGCCCGGGTTCCTCAGGGCGCCGGGGAGCGGGTCCTGCGCGAACACCTCGCCGGGATCCGCGGCCGGGTTGAGCTGGTCCACGAACTGCACCTGGAACCCCTGCGCCGCGAGGATCGCCGTGGCCTGCGCCTTCGTCTTGCCGAGGACGCTCGGCACGGGCTTCTTCTGGGGCAGGAACCCCGAGGCCACCTGGAGGGTGACCAGGGTCCCGGGGGCGACGTTGGCGTTGCCGGCCGGGTTCTGCCCGAGCACCTTGCCCGGCGGGTTCCCGATGGAGATGACGTAGCTCGACTGGACCCCGAAGCCCGCGGCCGACAGGATCGCCTGCGCCTGGCCCTCCATCTTCCCGACCACGTTCGGGACCTGGACCACGAGCAGCTTCGGGATGCGGATGGTGATCGTCGAGCCCTGGGGGCGCAGCGTGCCGCCGATGGGGCTCTGCCAGAACACGATGCCCGCGGGCTTGAGCAGCGCCTGGACCTTCTCCACCTGCGGTTGGAACCCGGCGGCGAGGAGGAGGTTCTCGGCGACGGCCACCGGCTTGTTGGTGACGTCCGGCACGACCTTCCAGCCGAGGAGCGGCTTGGCGACCTGGAAGTGCACCACCGTGCCGGTGGGCACCTGCGCACCCACGGCGGGATTCTGGGCGAAGACCTGGAACGGAGGCTTGCCCGGGGCGTTCACCGAGGTCGCGTCGCCGACGAGCCCCGCGGTCGCGAGGATCGACATCGCCTGCCCTTCGGTCTTGCCCGTCAGGTTCGGGACCAGGACCGTGGACGGTCCGGCCGGCGGCTTGGCGACCTTCACCAGGATCGTGGTACCGAGCGGCACGATCGTCCACGCGGGCACGTTCTGGGCGTACACGCGATACGGGGGGTGCGCCGCCGTGGTCACGTACGTCACGCTCAGGCCGAGCCCGGCCTGGGCGCTCGCGGCGAGCGCGTTGCCCACCGTCCGTCCGTAGAGGTCGGGCACGGGCACCGGCTGCGGCGGCGGCAGGGGCTTCGCCACGCGGTACGTGATGGTCGTGCCGAGCAGGACGACCGTGCCCGGGACCTCCTTCTGCGCGAACACCCGCAGGGGGAGGGACGCGGAGTTCGTCTCGAGGATGGGTGCGGACAGCAGGCCGAGGGACGAGAGGATCTCCTCCGCCTGCGTCTGGCTGCGCCCGATCAGGTCCGGCACCGTCACCTGCGGGGACGGCGGCTGCCCCGGATCGATCGGGGGCGGGGGCAGCCCTCCCGAGGAGAACCGGACGATCCGCAGGTGCACCTCGCTGCCCTCGGGCACCTGGGTCTCGGCGGCCGGGTCCTGCGTCTGCACGAGGAACGCCTGCTCGTTCGGCCCGTCGATCCACTCGACGGAGGCGGGGAGCCCCGCCTGGTCGAGGGCGGCGCGCGCGGAGGCCTCGCTCATCCCGATCACGTTGGGGGTCGTGACGAGCACCTCGCCCGTCGGAGGCGGCGGGGCGTCGGGCACCGCGATCGTCACCACGATCCACGCGCTGCCGTAGCGGGGCAGCTCCGTGCCCGGCAGGGGCACCTGGCCGACGCAGAGGTCCACCGGCGCGCCGGGCACGCTCGTCTCGACGACGCGCGCCTGCAGCCCCGCCGCCGACATCGCGTCGATCGCCTCGGCGGTGGTCAGGCCCGCGACGCTCGGTGCGCTCACCGTGGCCGGCAGCATGGGGTCGGGGACGAACTTCAGGGTCAACGTGCCGCGCAACGCGAGGGGCTGCCCGAGGGCGGGGGTCTGCTCGACGATGCGACCGCGCTCGGCCGGCGGCCCCGCGACCGGCACCAGCTCGAGCACGTACAGGCGGCCGAGCGCGTTGACGGCGTCCGCGATCGGTAGGCCGGTCGCCTTGGGCGCCGAGGTCGGCTCGCTGGTCTTGCGGCGCACCTGCACGAGGACGATGCCGCCGGGCGGCAGGGTCTGGCGTGCCGCGGGCATCTGCGCCGCGACGGTGTCGGCGGGCTCGCCCGCGATCTCGTAGACTCCGACGAGGAACCCTTGCGCCTCGAGGGTGGTGAGGGCCTCGGCGCGGGTCTTCCCGATGACGTCCGGGACGTCCACGAACTCGGGCTCGGCCGCGAAGGAGCGTCCTGCGCAGAGGACCCAGAGGAGGAGCAGGGCGAAGCCCCGCAGGGTGAACGGGTTACGCAGGCTCGTTCGCATGTTCGCGGTCTCCGGGGCGTCCTTCCGGTAGGACGGTCGAGCCGTCCCACCGGGGGGGACTGGCCTCTCGAGCGCAAGGAGCATACCGGGTGGGGCCGTCCCTCCCTCCGAGGAAGCCTCGCTGGCCGTGCCGAGAGGTGCGATCGGGAGGGGGCGCAGCCCGGGGGAGTGGGGTGGGGGCGCGGGGGACGGGGAGCGGCGCGCGCCACATCCCCCGCAACCTGCGCCGCGGGATCGGGTTTGAACGGACGACCGCACCCCTCGGGTGCGAAGGAGTCCCTCCGATGACCCGCCTCTCCCTCGCCGCTGCGCTCGCGGCCCTCCTCGCGGCCGCCCCCTTCTTCGCCTACGCCGGTCCCCCCGCGG
>CAZJJQ010000557.1:857-3161 GCA_964546345.1 uncultured Planctomycetales bacterium | reverse complement strand
GGAGCGTTGTCGCCCACCTGGTTCTTCCAGTCGCGGACGATGCGGGTGTAGCCGCCCGGACGGTTGGCGCGCGGGGCGACCTCGGCGAGGAGCTTGCGCAGGACGTCGCGGTCCTTCACGTCGCGGGCGAGCAGGCGGACCTGGTGGATCCAGCCGTGCACGTCTCCCTTGGCCTTGGCGGCGAGAGCGTGCCGTGCGCGCGTGATCAGCTTCTCCGTGAAGCGGCGGGTGGCCTTCGCCTTGGCGAGGGTCGTGACGATGCGCCCGTGGAGAAACAGGCTGCGCGAGAGGTTCCGACGCATCGCGAGGCGATGCTGCGAGTCGGCGTTGAGCTTCTTCCCGGCGACGCGGTGACGCATGTGCTAACCCTTCTTCTCGCCGAGGACGGTGTCCACGTTCAGCCCGAACGCGAGGTCCATCGCCTGCAGCTTCTTCTCGACCTCGCGCAGCGAGGTGCGGCCGAAGTTCTTGAGCTTGACGAGCTCTTCCTCGGTCTTGCTGACCAGCTCGCCGACCGTCTGGATGCCCTCGGTCTCGAGCGCGTTGCTGGCGCGCACGGAGAGGTCCAGGGCGGAGATCGGCATCGCGAGCTTCTTGCGCAGGTCGTCGCCCGCGCCGGGCGCCGCTGCGACCGCGGGGGTGGGGCTGACGGGACGCGCCGGCGTCACGGCGGCGGCGCCGGAGGCGAGCTCGCGGCCGACGTCGAAGAAGTGGATGAACGGGTTGAGGTGCTTGCGATAGACCTTGCCCGCCTCGACCAGGGCCATCTCGGGCGTCAGCGTCCCGTCCGTCCAGAGCTCGAGGATCAGGCGGTCGTAGTTCGTCATCTTCCCGACGCGCGTGTTCTCGGTGCGGTACCGGACGCGCTGGACGGGGGAGAAGATGGCGTCCATCGGGATCACCCCGATCTCGTGCTCCTCGCGGGCGTTCTCCTCCTGCGTGACGTAGCCGCGGCCCTTGCGGACCTCCAGCTCCGCCTCGAAGGAGCGATCGGTCGTCAACGTGCAGAGGACCAGGTCCTTGTTGACGATCTCGCAGTCGGAGCCCGTCTGGACGTCGGCCCCGGTGACCGGGCCCGGCCCCTTCTTGTCGATCGTGAGGACCTTCGGGTCGTCCGTGTGGAAGCGGACCCTGAGGCGCTTGAGGGCGAGGACGATGTCGGTCACGTCCTCGCGGATGCCGTCCAGGCTGCTGAACTCGTGCTTGACGCCGAGGATCTTGACGGACGTCACCGCCGTCCCCTCGATGGAGGAGAGCAGGACGCGCCGGAGGCCGTTGCCGACGGTGACGCCATACCCCCGCTCGAAGGGCTCGGCGACGAACTTGGCGTAGGTGTCGGTCCGGGTAGCCGGGTCCGCGACGACCTTCGTGGGCAGCTCCAGATTCCGCCAGCGGATCCTCATGCGAACCTCCGTCTCGTGCCTTCCGACCCTGCGCGACACACACCGAACACGGCGGGAGCCTCCGGCGCCCTCCCCCGCGCAGGGGGGAGGCGCGGGAGGCGCCGCAGCCCGCTCGTCAGAGCGAGCAGAACTCGACGATCAGCTGCTCGTTCACCTCGAGGGGCACGTCCTTGCGGGTCGGGAGGCCCGTGACCTTGCCCTCGAGCCCCGCGTCGTCGCGCGAGAGCCACGCGGGGACGTGCTTGGCCCGCTCCTCGAAGGACTTCTTCACCGCGGCCTTGGTGGACTCGCGCTTCCCGGGGGCGATCAGGTCCCCGACCGAGACGATCGCGGACGGGACGTCCACCCGGCGGCCGTTCAGCAGGACGTTGCCGTGGGCGATCATCTGGCGGACGGTGGCGCGGGACGAGGCGAAGCCGAGGAGGTACGCCACGTTGTCGAGCCGACGCTCGAGGAGGAGCAGGAGGGTCTCGCCCGTGTTGCCCTCGCGGCGGGCCGCCTCGCGGAACACGCGCTGGAACTGGCGCTCGGTGAGGCCGTAGTAGCGCTTCACCTTCTGCTTCTCGCGCAGCTTCATGCCGTAGTCCGTGTGCTTGATCCGCCGGAACTCGTGCATCCCGGGGACCTTCTCGCGCTTCCTCACCGCGCACTTGACCGTGTCGCAGCGATCGCCCTTCAGGAAGAGCTGGACGCCCTCGCGACGGCAGAGGCGGCACTTGGGGCCGACGTTACGAGCCATGGTTCCTCGGATCTCCTGACGTGACGGGCGGGGCGGGCGGGATTGCGGGGGGGAGGGGAGGCGACGTCGCGGGGCGGGGCGCGACCGCGAGTCCGGGGGGGAGGCGGCCGTGCGCGCTAGACGCGGCGGCGCTTGCGGGGACGGCAGCCGTTGTGCGGGATC
>CAZJJQ010000557.1:0-847 GCA_964546345.1 uncultured Planctomycetales bacterium | reverse complement strand
GGCCGGCCGCCGGGGCGCGCCCGCGGGGGGGGGGGTGGGGGGCCCGGCCGCGGTGGGGGGCCCGCGGGGTCACGTCCTCGATCGCACGGATCTTGAGTCCACGGGCCTGCAGGCTGCGGATCGCGGACTCCCGGCCCGTGCCGGGTCCCTTGACGCGCACGTCCACCTCGCGCACCCCCATCTTGAGGGCCTTCTCGGCCGCGCGCTCGGCCGCGCGCTGGGCGGCGAACGGCGTCGACTTGCGGGAGCCCTTGAACCCGATCGTCCCGGCCGAGTCCCAGCAGAGGGTCTCTCCGTTGGGGTCCGCGAACGTGACGATCGTGTTGTTGAAGCTCGCGAGCACGTGGACCACGGCTCGGGGGACGTTGCGACGAACCTTCTTCTTGCCCGCCATGCAGCCTCCAACCCGGAGAATCGACGGGACGGGCCCGGAATCCTACGGGGGGGTCGAAGTCAAACCCTGAGGGTACCCGAGGGGGGAACCCCCGCAACCTTCGCGCCGACCGATGGGACGCCACGGCCCGGGGGCAGAGGCCCCCGGGCCGAGACGCCGTGCCGAGAGCGCCAGAACCCGGGGCCCCCCCCGGGAACCGCGCCCCCCGGCCCTACCGCAGCTCCTTGACGCTCTTCTTGCCGGCCACGGTCTTGCGCGGGCCCTTCCGGGTCCGGGCGTTGGTCCGGGTGCGCTGGCCACGGACCGGGAGGCCACGGCGGTGCCGGATCCCCCGGTAGCAGGCGATCTCCTTGAGGCGGGAGATGTTCTGCTGGACCTGCCGGCGCAGGTTGCCCTCCACCACGTAGTTCTTCTCGATCTCCGTGGTGATGTGGGCGAGCTCCTCGTCCGTCA
>CAZJJQ010000556.1:0-3165 GCA_964546345.1 uncultured Planctomycetales bacterium | reverse complement strand
CGCCGCGCCTCCGCCGGCTCCTCCCCGAGGTAGGCGCGCAGGGCCCGCAGGCCCGTGCGGACGTCCGGCGCGAGCCCGTGCGCGGCGATCCCGAGCGCTGCGGTGCGGGCGGCAGGGGGCAGGGGCCCCCGCAGGGGATGCGTGCCCGGGTCGAGCAGCACCGCTCCGCGCGGCGACCAGAGCACGTTCCCGCGATGGAGGTCGCGGTCGGTCCACCCTGCGTCGTGCGCCGTCCGTAGCAGGTGCGCGACGCCTTCGGCGACCGCGCGCCGCTCCGCGCGACCGTGCGGCTCGCGCGACCACGCCGCCAGGTCCACCGCGTCGGGCACCGCCTCGAGGAGGAGCACCTCCGCATCGCCCTCGGGCGCGACGCTCCAGCCGAGCACGGCGGGGACGGCGACCCCGAGCGTCCTCAGCTCGGCGAGGAGGGCGCCCTCCGCCACGGAGCGGGGCGATCGCACCGCGGCCTTCGCACGGTCGAGGGCCGACGCCGTCCGGCGCACCTTCGCGTACGCCCGCACGGCGCCCTGCGGTCCGGGCAGGACGCCCCACGCCACGAGGCGCATCGGGCGGTCCTTCACCACCGTCCAGCCGGGCGGGAGGGGAGCCCCCATGCCGGCGCGGGCCGCGTCGCGGAGGGCCTCGGCGGCGAGGAGCGCCTCCCCGGCGCCGTCCGCGTGCCAGCGCAGGGGGGGAGCGGAGGTCACGGTGGGCTATGGTAGGCCCCGATCGCCGCGCGGGGGAGCCCCGTTCGGCCCGGAGCCCCCTGCCCCATGCCGCGGATCCAGCGCGCGATCCTCCTCGAGCTCGCGACGCTGTTCCTGCTCGCCCTCCTCGTCACCACCGCCGTGATGTTCGCGGGGCTCACCTTCCAGGTCATGGGGAACACCCAGGGCATGGAGGTCCGCTTCCTCCTCGCCCTCCTGCCCCCGCTCCTCCCGCTGGCGCTCGCGTACGCGATCCCCTACGCGTTTCTCCTGTCCGTGTCCCTCGTCTACGGGCGCATGGCGGCCGACCGGGAGCTCATCGCCCTGCGCATCTCCGGCGTCCACCCACGCGTGATCGTGATGCCCGCGGTGGCCCTCGGGGCGGTCCTCTCCCTCGCCACCTTCGCCTGCACCGGGTGGCTGGTCCCCGAGTCGGCCCACGTCATGCGACGCCAGCGCGAGAACCTGGTGGACCTCTTCCTCGGCCAGCTGGCCGGCGCCGACCGCACGGTCACCCTCCAGAAGTTCCGGCTCTCGTTCGGCAGCTACGAGCCCGCCGAGCGCCCGGGCGGCCTCGGCACCTTCCGCGACTTCGAGCTCGACCGGCGGTCGCGTCAAGGCGAGCTCCTCCAGAAGCTGCTGGGCCCCGAAGCCCGTTTCCGCCGGCACGGCGGCGAGCTCCAGATCCTCGCGGACCAGGCGTACGCGTTCGGCGAGGACCCGGCGGGGGGCGCGAAGGTCACGGGCGGGCCCGCCCGCCTCGAGGTGGGGCACGTGGAGGCGCTGGGCGCCACCGCGGAGTTCAACGACGTGCTCGGGCGCGAGCGGTTCGAGGCGAAGGCGAAGGACCTGTCCCTCACCGACCTGCTCTACCTCGTGGGGCGCGGCGACACGGTCACCACGCGTCACGCGCGCACCTCCACCGAGCTCCACGGGCGCCTGGCGGCGGCGTTCGCGCCGCTGGTCTTCGGGCTCATGGCCGCCGCCGTCTGCCTCCACCTCTCGCCCCGGAGCCTCAGGCTCCTCGGGTTCCTGCTGGCGTTCCTCCCCGCGCTGCTCGTGCACTTCCCCCTGCTCGTGGCGGGCAAGTCCCTGGCGATCGGCGGCACGCTCCCGGCCTGGCTCGGGATGTGGGGGGGCGACCTCGTCCTGTTCGCCGCGGGCCTCTTCCTGCTCGTGAAGGCGTCGATCCGATGACGCTCCTCCGACGCCACGACCGCTACGTGCTGCGCTCGTTCCTGGCCTCCCTCGGCACGGCGATCCTCTTCCTGTCGAGCCTCGTCATCATCTACGACCTCGCGGACCGCATCGACAAGCTCCCGAAGCGCCTCGACGGCCTACGGGCGCAGGGCCTCGTGCCGGGCTGGGTGGTCGTCGAGTACTACGCCACGCTGCTGCCCTTCCTCTGGATCCGCATCCTCCCCGTCGCCGGCGTGATCGCCGCCGGGACCACGTTCACGTGGCTCGCGCGCCAGAACGAGCTCGTCCCGCTCGTCACCTCCGGGATCCCCACGCGCCGGATCGTCCTGCCCGTGATCGTCGCGGCGATCGTGCTCGCGGGGCTCCAGACCCTCGTGCGGGAGACCTGGGTGCCGCGGATGTCCCGCCGCCACCACGACCTCCACCGGATCCTGTCCGACGACCGCCCCGAGCGGCTGAAGGACGTCCAGCACATCCAGGACGCGGGCGGCGGGCGCCTGTCCATGGCGGCCTACCTCCCGCGCACGCGCCACATCGAGGGCGCGTGGATCACCTTCCCGCACGACTCCGCGGCGGGCGGCCGCACGGTGGTGCTGCGCTACCCCGTGCTGCGCTGGGACGAGGCCGCCTCGCGATGGATCGCCGACCGGGGCGGCGAGCGGCGCGTGCTCGAGCCCCGGGAGACGGGGGCCGCGGCCGCGCTCCTCGGTCCGCTGGATCCCGTCCCCCTGGCGCTCGAGCCCTCGCTGCTCGAGCTGACCCTGCGCGAGGGCGCCGCGCTCGGCTTCTCGAGCGCCGAGATCGGGAAGCTCGCCCGCGCGAACCCGGAGAAGGTCCGGTTCACGCTCCTCCTGCACCAGCAGTGGGCGGCGCCGTTCTCGGGCGTGGTCCTCCTCCTGCTGTCGCTCCCGGTCGTGATCCACCTCGGGCGCCGCGTGCCCTTCCTGCCCTCCTTCGCCAAGACCGTCACGTTCACCGCGCTCTACTTCACCGTGGACTCGCTCGTGAGCGACATGGGGGCGCGCGGCGCCCTCAACCCCGTGCTCGCCGCGTGGACCGCGACCGTCGTGTTCGCCTCCCTCGGGATCGTGTCCATCGCCTCCATGGAGACGTGAGCCCGACGTTCCCGCCGACGACGGGGCCGGGTGCAGGGCCGATCGAGGTGGGACCCGCCGTCGGGGCCGCGGAGGGCCCCCGCCCGCGCCCGGCGGCCCCGGGTCGCAGGGGCCCGGCGGATCCGGGGCCCGTGCGCGGCCCC
>CAZJJQ010000555.1:0-3176 GCA_964546345.1 uncultured Planctomycetales bacterium | reverse complement strand
GGCCTCCGCCGTCGTTGCGCGGTGCGTCAGGGCGAGGAGTTCGGCCTCGGCGGCGATGAGGGAGGCGCGGAGGGAGGTGATTGTTTCAGCGTCGGTCATTGTTCACTACCATCCCACGGAGCATCATAGTCGACTTCCGGCGGCGGCGCACCCGTGAACGTGCCGCGCACCATGTCGAATCGCAACGGCACCGACGTACACGGGCCGTTGCGACGCTTCGCCACCTCGAAGCGAACCTCAACGACGGGGCCGCGGTCGTCGGGCTTCGTTCGCACGAGAAACGCCATGAGGTCGGCCGCGTACTCCGACCCGCTGCCCGATGCGTCGCGAACACCTACCTTGCCGCTCTCCGCGTTGGCCTGCCCCGTCTTCGACATCGACGAGACGGCGATCACGGCGACGCCTTCGTTGGCGATGCCCTTCGCTTCGTACACGCGCTCCTGGTCGTCACGGTTCGCGTCATCCGTGCGGTGGCCTACCTTCGTCCGCTGAAGGAAGTCGATCACCACCAGCCCGACCTCCGTGCTCGGATCGTTGGGCGTCGCCGCGGCCATCTCGGCGAGAACGCGCGAGCGCATCTCCTCGATGGTGCGACACGACGTGATGACGTTGATCGGAAGCTCCGCCAGACCGTCCCGAAGAAACGCCGCGACGGCCCCGGCCTCGGCCACGGACAAACGTCCGTTCTCGATGCGCGACTCGCTGATTCCGCACGCCTGCGCGGCGAGCCGCTGGCAGATGTCCTCACGGCTCATCTCCAACGAGAACACGAGCACGCGGCGCCCCGGCGTGCGGTTGCCGTCGCCCCGCGCGGTGGCGAGCGCGGCGCACCATGAGATGGAGGTCTTCCCCGCTCCGGGAACACCTGCGAGCACGTAGAGTTTCCCCGGGAAGAGACCGCCCACGGCGCCCTCGAAGCGCCCGCCGTTCTCGTAGCATCCGCCGTCGAGCGCGGGGACGCCCCACATCGCCGTCGGACGGACGCCGCCCTTCGCGGCATCGTAGCGCTTGAGGATGCGTTTGAGCGTCGCCTCCACCGCCGCGCGCATCGAGTCATCGCGGCTCGCGCTCGACGTGCGAGGCATCGCGGCGAGCGTCGCGAACGCTGCCTCCACGGCCTTCGACGGGTCGACCGTTTCGTCAAGGTCACGGAGAGCCTGCTTCGTCGCCGCGCGCACGGCGCGGCGGTGCGCGTGATGGGCCACGCGGCGCGCGTGCTGCTCCCACGCGGACGGAGCGACGGAGAGCGGCGCGGCGGCCACGAGCGCATGCTGCGCGGGTTTGTCGTCGCCCAGTTCATCGGCGACCATCGGCACGTCGGGGATGTCACCGCGCGCGATCACCGCGAGGAGCGCGGCCCACACGCGACCGTTGGCGGCGGTGCCGAAGTCGGCGGCGCGCACCATCGCCGCGGCCTGCTCCGCGGCACGCACCGCCCGCGTCTCGTCGGCGAGTACCGCCGCGATGAGCGCTCGCTCACTGTCGCCCGCGTCCGCCGCGCTCGCCGCACGAGCATCGCTGAATGCGTCCATCCCGTCGGCCATCACGCAACCTCCGTCTGCGCCGAGAGCGCTTCGTTCCAGTCCTTCGCGCCGCCCGCCGGGCATCGCACCGTTACCATGGGCCGCCGCCGTTCGTCGCGTCGGGCGACGGCCGCGAGTCGAGCGCTGGCCTCGGCCACCGCCGCGGCGCCCGCCCTGTCCGCGTCGAAGGCGACGACGCACGGGCGACGGGAGAACAGCCGCAACCACCGCGCATCCCACGCGCTCACCCCGGGCACCGCCAGGGCGATCACGTCGGCACCCGCGCGACGGGCGAGGAGGTTGAAGCTCACCCCGTCGATGGCCCCCTCCACGATCGCAAGCGCGGTGTCCTCCCCGGCTTCGTCGAGGGCCTCCACGCCGAACGGCCACCGCGGGCGACGGCCGCGAGGGAAGACGTACTTCCGCGCGCCGTCACGCTCCGGCCCCACGAGCCTCCCCTGGAGCGACTCCACGGTGCCGTTGGGAGCTCGCCATGGGATCACCACCCGCGGGCCCGTCCATGCCCACGACCACCCCACGCCACCCTCCGCGGAGAGCCCGCACGACGCCCACGCCTCGGGGCCCACCCGCTCGACGATGGCGCAGCGGAGGCGTTCGCGGGCACCCGGATCGGCAGGGAGCGCGTACCAGCCCGCCGCCACCGACCGCGCGAGGCCGCGCCCCGCAAGGTACCTCCACGCGGCCGCGTCACGGGTGACGGGGCAGAGGTCGGCGAGAGCCGACGCCACCGCATCGACGGAGCCATCCTCGGGCGCCTCCTGGGGCGCGACGGTGGCGTGACGGGTCAACACCCGTACCGGACGCTCCGTCGCCCGGAAGGGGGCTTCCCGTGTCTCCGGCGGGGAGACCCCGGCCACGCGCGCGGCGAGGTCGAGCACGTCACGGAACTCCCGGCGGAGGTCGAGGCCGTTGCAGACGGCGACGAGGGAGAGCGCGTCGCCCGACGTGTCGCACCCGAAGCACTTGACCCGCACCCCGCCGTCGCGCGCCGTCGAGATGGAGCACGACGGCGACCGCTCGTTGTGCCACGGGCAGAGCACGATCACGCCGTGGGGCTGCACCTGCCACGTCTTCCCCCGCGGCCCGTCGAGGAGCCCGAGGGCTTCGGCGAGTCCGCGCGCATCGTCGAGGGCGCCCTTGATGCGGGCAACGTCGGCGTCGTCGCGGCTCACGCGAGACCCCCCTTGAAGCGGCGGAGGATCTCCTCCGGGAGGTCGGGCATCACGTCGGGAACGTGGTGGTAGGGGCGCAGCGGGTCGGGCTCCGGGGCGCGCTTCGGCGAGGGAGCCCGCTTCGCCCGGACGTGGGCCACGAGCGCCGAGAGCGGCCCCCACTCGGGCGACCCGTCCTTGCCGCGGAAGCCTGCGAGGTCGCGAAGGGTGACGTGCTTCGGCGCGGGGCGCTTCCCCTGCGGCCACCACGCGGCGACCTCACCGAGCGCGACGCCCATCGCCGTCACCTCCGCCGCCGTCGGCGCGAGACGCGCGAGCATGTCGGCGAGGCCGCGCTCCTCGGCCATGTTGCCGACGAGGGTAGCGCGTGAGCCCGTCGCGTCGCGGAAGGCGTCGAGGAGGGATCGTCCAGTCGCCGTCGTCGCTGGACCGTGGGAGGAGGGGGTGGGCTCCTCGCGTG
>CAZJJQ010000554.1:0-3184 GCA_964546345.1 uncultured Planctomycetales bacterium | reverse complement strand
CCCCGGGGAGCGCACCCCGACGGCGGCCGAGCTGGGGCTGCCCGCGTCGGGCCGCGTCGCGCTGGGCGTGCTCGTGCGGACGGCGCTCCGGGTCCATCCCACCGTCGTCGCCGCGCGGCGTGCCGCCGAGGCGGCGTTCCAGCGCGTGCGCGCGGCGGAGGGGGCCCGCCTGCCCCAGGTGTCGGTGGACGCCGCGGCGGCGTACCGCGACGCCAAGCAGACGGGCGCGACGCCCGTGGAGCATCGCTTCCAGACCTTCGGCTTCGACGTGAGCTGGGTGCTCTTCGACTTCGGCGAGCTCGCCGCGTTCGCCCGGCAGGCCGCCGAGCAGTGGATGGCCGCGCAGCAGGACGTGCGGTCGGCGGAGGTGGACCAGGCGTTCGCGGTGCGCACGGCGTACTTCGAGCTCGACAAGAACCTGGAGCTGCTCGGCGTCGCCCGGGCCACGGTGGCGCAGTTCCAGGCGCGCCTCGACCAGGTCACCGAGCTCGAGAAGGTCGGCAAGCGCATCCCCTACGACGTCACGAAGGCGAAGGTGGACCTCGGCAACGCCGAGCTGGCCGAGATCACGACCCGGAACGCGGTCGCGACGTCCCGCGCCACGCTCGCCACGACGGTGGGCCTCGCCGAGGTGCTCGAGTGGGTGCCCGACCCGCCCGACGCCGCGGCGCACGACTCGTACGCGCCGAAGGACTTCGAAGCCGCCTGGGCCGCGACCCCGCCGTCGCGCCCGAGCCTCGCGGCCGCGGCCGCGCGCGAGCGGGCCTCGTCCGCGGTCGTGGACGCGCGCGTGGCGGCGCTCTACCCGAGCCTCTCCCTCGGGCTCGGCGCGAGCAGGAGCGGCGCGAAGCCGCCCCTGCCGTGGAGCCTGAGCTTCGGCCCGGGCCTGCGCTGGACGCCGTTCGACGGCTTCCAGAACCTCGCGGCCATCGAGGAGTCGGTGGCCGCCCTGCGCCAGGCGCGCACGGCCCTCGCGCGGGAGCAGCAGCTCGCCTGGCTCGGCGTGCGCACGGCGTGGATCGCCCTCGAGGACGCGACGCAGCGCCTCGCGCTGACCGATCTCCTCGTGCGCAGCGCGGAGGAGAACTACGCCCTCGCGCAGGGCCGGTTCGACGCCGGCGTCGGCACCTCCATCGACCTCTCCGACGCCAGCCAGGCCCTCGTCTCGGCCCAGGCCGACCGCATCCGCGCGCGGGCCGACCGCGCGATCGCGTTCGCGCGCCTCGCCCAGGCCGTCGGCCTGGCGGCCAAGCAACCCTGACCCCGGCCGGACCCGTCCCATGAAACGCATCGTCGCGCTCGTGCTGGTCCTCGCCGCGGCCGCGGGCGTCTGGCTCTACCTGCGCGGGGACGGCTCGGCCGCCGGGCAGGTCCGCTACCGGACCGCGAAGGTGGACCGCGGCGTCGTCGTCGAGGGCGTCGCGGCCAGCGGGACGGTGCAGCCCGTCGAGCTCATCCAGGTCGGCACCCAGGTCTCGGGGGTCATCCAGGAGCTCCGGGCCGACTTCAACTCGAAGGTGACCGCCAAGCAGGTGATCGCGCTCCTCGACCCCCGTCGGCTGCAGTCCCAGGTGGACCAGGACGAGGCCGCCGTGGCGCGTGCGAAGGCCGACCTCAAGCGCCTCGAGGCCGGGGTCGAGCAGGCGAGGGCCGACGTCGCCCGGGTGCGCTCCTCCGTCGTCCAGGCCGCCTCCGACGTGAACCGCGTCAAGGAGCAGCTCGTCCAGGCCCGCGCCGACGTGGACCGAGCCGACGCGCTCCTCGCGCAGGCGAAGGCCGAGCTCGAGCGGCAGCGCCAGCTCGTCGAGAAGAAGCTCACCTCGCAGTCCGACCTCGACGCCGCCGTCGCGACCGCCGGCTCCCTCGTGGCGCAGCGCGCCTCCGCCCTCGCCGCCGTGCGCCAGACCGAGGCGGGGGTGGCGACGGCCGAGGCCGCCGTGAAGCAGGCCGAGGCGCAGGTCGCCGTCGCCGAGGCCGCGCTGCGCCAGAGCGAGTCGCAGCTGCCCGTCGGCCAGGCCGCCATCGCCCTCGCCGAGGCGCAGCTCGCCGGCGACCGCGTCAACCTCGAGTACGCCACCATCGTCTCTCCCGTGGACGGCGTCGTGGTCTCGCGCAACGTGGACGTGGGCCAGACCGTCGCGGCGAGCCTCTCCGCGCCGACCCTGTTCGTCATCGCGAAGGACCTGACCAAGGTGCAGGTGCAGACGAGCGTCCCCGAGGCCGACATCGGCCGCGTGCACGCGAAGCAGCCCGTGAGCTTCACCGTGGATGCCTACCCCGAGCGCACGTTCCCGGGCGAGGTGACCCAGGTCCGCTACGCGAGCACCACGGTGTCCAACGTCGTCACCTACGCCGTCATCGTCTCCGCGAGCAATCCCGACACGCTCCTCTTCCCCGGCATGACGGCCAACGTCACCTTCGAGGTGGCCCGCAGCAAGGAGAGCCTCCGCGTGCCCGCGACGGCCTTGCGGCTCCAGCCCTCGGCCGACCTGATCGAGGCCGTGCCCGCCGCGCCGGCACCCGCGGACGCCGACGCCGGCGGGGCTCCGGGCGCAGGCGGGGGGAACGGCAAGGGGCGCGGGGGAAGGGGAGGGGGGGGGCGCGGGAGCTCGCGCGGCACGGTCTACGTGCCCGCGCCCGGCAATCGCCTCCGGGCCGTCGCGGTGCGCACGGGCGTGTCCGACGGCGCGATGACCGCGATCGAGCCCGTGGAGGCCGGCGCCCTCGTCGAGGGCACCGAGATCGTCACGGCCATCGTGAAGGCGGTCGAGGCGACGACGACCAGCCCCCTGATGCCCAGCGGCCCGCGCATGGGCGGCGGTCGCCCGGGCGGGGGGCGTTGACCGCGCTCCCATGGCCCTCATCGAGCTCGACGAGCTGTGGAAGGTCTACCGCATGGGCGAGCACGAGCTCTGCGCCCTGCGGGGAGTCTCCCTCCGCGTCGAGCGGGGCGAGTTCGTCGCGATCATGGGGGCGTCGGGCTCGGGCAAGTCCACGCTCATGTCGATCCTCGGCGGGCTCGACCGGCCGACGCGCGGGCGCTACGTGCTCGACGGCGTGGACCTGCGCACCGTCTCCCGCGACGAGCTCGCCGCCGTGCGCAACCGCAAGATCGGCTTCGTGTTCCAGTCGTTCAACCTCCTGCCGCGCACGAGCGCGCGCGAGAACGTCGAGCTGCCCCTCC
>CAZJJQ010000553.1:0-3192 GCA_964546345.1 uncultured Planctomycetales bacterium | reverse complement strand
GGGAACGCCTCTCCGAGCGGGGATGGATCGTCCCGCCAGATTAGAGGTTTTTGCGCCGCCTCCGTACCGCTACTCTCGTCCCCATGTCGCGGCTCGCGCCCCCCCGCCGCTACGCGGTCTTCCTCAGCTATCGGCACGCGGACAACAAGCAGGAAGGACGGCAGTGGGCGACGTGGCTCCATCAGGCGCTCGAGGGCTACGAGGTCCCCGAGGAACTCGTGGGCACCCCGAACTCGAGAGGGGAGCCCATCCCCGCGAACCTGTACCCGGTCTTCAGGGACGAAGAGGAGCTGCCCGCAGATGCGGACCTGACGGACAGCATCCGGAGGGCGCTGGAGCACAGCGACCTGCTGGTCGTGCTCTGCTCCCCACGGGCCGTCGAGTCCCGGTTCGTGGCCGACGAGATCCGGCGCTTCAAGGAGATGGGCAAGGGCAGCCGGATCCTCGCGCTGATGATCGACGGGGAGCCGAATGCGTCGGACGATCCGGGCAAGGCCCGGTCGGGGATCCCAGCGGCGTCGGAGTGCCTTCCGGAGCCGCTCCGATTCGGCGTGGCCGGCGCCGACGGCCGGGTCGATTGGACGCGCCGTACGGAGCCCATCGCGGCCGACGTACGGCCGGACGGGCGACCGGGACAGGGCTTCACGACCGGCGCGGCGTACCGCGAGGCGCTGCAGCTGGCGGGGAAGCTGAGCCCCCCGGAGATCGCGCGGGTCGTCCGTGCGTACGAGGACCGTCTGCACCTGGCCAAGCTGAAGGTGATCGCCGGGGCGCTGGGCGTGCCCCTGGGCCTCCTGACCGAACGGGACAAGGCCCTGCAGCTCCGGCGCGCGCGGCAGCGCACCCGCACGCTCCGTCGATGGCTGGCCGCCGTGGGCGTGCTGGCGATCCTCGCGGGGGCCGGCGGCGTCTACGCCTGGACCCAGCGCCAGGAGGCCCTCGAGCGGCGACGCGAGACGCAGCGGGCCTTCAGCCGCGCGGACGGCGCCGCCGCGCTCGTCCGGGCGCGAGGCGGACAGGCGCCCGAGGCGGTCGCGTTCCTGTGCCGCGCGCTGCGCAGCGACCCCGAGAACCTCGACGCGGCGGCGCTGCTCGGCTCCGTGCTCACGACGGGCACCTGGTGCGTCCCGCGCGAGCGGTTCGAGCCGGAGGGAGAGCCGCTCCTCGCCTTCAGCGGCGACGGGCGGCGCGCTCTCGCACGGCGAGGCGAGGTCCTCCGGGTATGGGACGTGGAAGCCCGTCGCGTCCTCCGCGAGCTGGCGGACGTCGCGCCCTTCCCGACGCCTCCGCGCTTCACGCCCGACGGCCGGTACCTCCTCGCGACGTCGGCAGGCTCGCTCCGCCGCATCGACGTGGACACGGGGGCGCAGACGCCCGAGAGCCCGCCGACCCCGCCGCCCGACGGTCGAAGGTTCACCGTGCCGGCCCCCTACCGGGAGTCTCAGCTGCGGTTCGGCGCCCTCAGTCCCGACGGACGCTGGCTGCTCGCCGCGACGATGGACGAGACGCCCAACGTCCACGACACGCTCCGCATCTGGGACGCCCAGACGGGCACGGAGCGCGTGCCCGCGATGGCCCAGGGTGGCGACGTGACGGCCGCCACCTGGAGTCCCGACGGCTCGCAGGTGCTGACGGCAGCCGGGGACCTCGTTCGCATCTGGGACGCCGCCACCGGGACCCTGGCCGCTCCGCCACTCCACGCCCCCGACGACGTGCTCGACGCGTGGTACAGCCCCGACGGCCGACGGATCCTCGCCGCGGTGATCGAGCGGGCCGGGGTGGACTTCTCTCAGGAGCCGGGACTGTACGACTACGCCCTCAATCCCAGCGGCCCGGTCGTGAGCTCCTTCTACTCCGTGCGCACCCTGCTCGCGTGGGACGCGAGGGTCGTCCCGTCCGGCGTGGCGACGCTCGACCTGCCGACGTGGGTGCTCGACGCCGCGTACGGCCCGGACGGGAGCACGATCGCGGCCCTCACCGGGACGGAGGCCCGCGTCTGGGATGCCGCCACCCGTCGGTGGAGGACCACGATCGCCCTGGACCAGGTTCCCGTCTGCCTGGCGTTCAGCCCGGACGGGGCGCGCCTGCTGACCGTGACGGACGACCAGGTAGCGAGGGTGTGGAACGTCGCCGACGGCACCCCGGCCTCCCCGCCCCTCCAGGACGAGACCGAGGTCGAGTACGCGCGGGAGCACGACCACCGCGCGGTCACGTCCATGGGCTTCCCCGGACCGGATCATCCGTCGCGGCAGTCCTACGGCGCGTTCCGTCCCGACGGCAGGGCAGTGGCGACGGCGATCGCGTGGCGGGCGCGCGTCTGGGACGCCGCGACGGGCCGGACTCTCTCCTCGCCCCCACGCCACGTGGACTACCTCCGGTCCGTCGGGTTCAGCCCCGACGGCCGGCGCCTGCTCACGGCCGGGCTCGACGCCGAAGCCCGACAGTGGGACGTCGCCATGGGCGCCCCCGCGGGCCCGAGCCTCCACGCGCACCGACGGATCGACGTGGCCGCGTACGCGCCCCGGGGCGATCGCATCCTCACGGTCTCCGGCGGCACCACGACGCAAGTCTGGGACGCGCGCACGGGCGCGATCGTGTGCACGGTCCGCCAGACCGATCGCGTCGAGTCCGCCGCCTTCAGCCCGGACGGACTGCGCCTCGTCACGGGCGCTGGCGCCGCGGCGCGCGTGTTCGACGCCTCGACGGGCGCCGTGGTCTCGGCGCCGATGCGACACGAGGGGCCACTGACCTCCGTGACGTTCAGCCCCGACGGCCGGCACGTGCTCACCGCGTCGCAGGACCGCACCGCCCGGATCTGGGACGCGACCACCGGGCTGCCCGTCTCGGTGCCGATGTCGCACGCAGGCACCGTGAACGCGGCCTCGTTCCGTCCCGACGGTCGGAGCGTCCTCACCGCCGGGGAGGACCGCAGGGTGAAGGCGTGGCCCTTCGACCCGGAGCCCTTGCCGGCGTGGTTCCTCGACTTCGCGGAGATCCTCGCGGGCTGTCGTCTCGACGCGACGGGCGCGCCGTCCTATCGCACCGGGGTGGCGCCGCCCTCGCTGAGGGAGCGGGCTGCAGCGGAGCCCGCCCCCGCGAGCCCGCTGCTCACCTGGGCCCGCGGGCTTCTGGACCGCCCGAAGTAGCGGTACGGAGGCGGCGCAAAAACCTCTAATCTGGCGGGAACGCCTC
>CAZJJQ010000552.1:0-3193 GCA_964546345.1 uncultured Planctomycetales bacterium | reverse complement strand
GCGGCTCGCCCCCGATGGAGACGAGGACGTCGCCGGCGACGATGCCGGCCTTGGCCGCGGGGGATCCCTCGACGACGCCTCCGACCTTCACGCCGGGGCCGGGGAAGGCGAAGTCGGGCACCGTGCCGAGGAGCACCTTGCGGCCCTCGCCGCCCGCCGTCGGCGCCGACGGGCCCGTGCCCGCGGGGTGGAAGGGCTCGGGGCGCGCGGCGAGGTAGTCGAGCGTCTCGCGCAGGAAGATCGCCACCCGGGCGAGCCCCGCGGCGTCGATCTTCTCGACCTGGTCGCTGGGGCGGTGGTAGTCCTCGGTTGCACCGGTGAAGAGCTGGACCGCCGGGACGCCCGTCGCGCGGAACGACGCCTGATCGCTGCCCTGCGGGTCGTCGGGGACGGCGGTCGCGTCCACGCCCGTCGTCGCGGCGACGCCCATCACGACGAACGGCCACTCGCGCGCCGTGCCGGTGCCCAGGACGAGCAGCTTCTTCGCCTCGAGGCGGCCCACGGTGTCGAGGTTCACCATGGCGAAGGCGTCCTTCGCGGGCCACTTCGTCATGGACTTCACGTAGTGCGCGCTGCCCTTGAGCCCCCACTCCTCGCCGGAGAAGACCACGAACACGACGGTCCGCGGGCGGGGCTCGGCCGCCATGGAGCGCGCGACCTCGAGGAGGACGGACACGCCCGAGGCGTTGTCGTCCGCGCCGGGGTGGACCTTCCCCTCCATCCCCGCGCGCACGTCGGGCCAGCCGCGACCCAGGTGATCCACGTGGGCGCCGACGACGACCGACTGTGCGGCGAGCTTCGGATCGGTGCCGGGCAGGACGGCCACGACGTTGCGCATCGTGACGGGCTTGCCGTCGGGGCCGCCTTCCGCGGTGAACGCCTGGAAGAACGTGCCGTCGTCCCCGCCGGGCTTGAGGCCCGCCTCCGTGAAGGCCTTCGCCACGTAGGCGGTGGCCTCCGAGAGGCCCGGCGAGCCGTTGCCGCGGCCCTCGAGCCTCTCGTCGGCGAGGGTGCGGACGTGGCCCATCAGCCGCTCCGCGTCGAACGCAGGGGCGAGGCGGGCGAGCGGGGGGCGCACGGGGAGCGCGCCGCGGGGCGGGACGTCGGACTTCGACGCCTGCGCGAGGACCTTCACGAGCGGGGAGCCCGTCGCGGGCCACTGGCCCTTCGCGACGTTGGTGGGCTCGGCGCCCTGGAACGCGAGCCACGAGTACTTGCCGTAGTGGGGCATCTTGCGCGCGAGGCCCGGGATCGCCTCCGGCACCGAGGTACCCACCCAGCCGAGGGCCGACGCCTCCGAGGCCGGATGGCGGGCGACGAGCACGAACGAGTGCCCCTCGCGCGGGACCCGCGTCTCGCCGAGCTCGACCTCCGTGTCGCCCACGGACGCGCCGAACCCGGCGACGGACTTCGCGACGAAGGCGCCCGCGGGGTTGCCCGCCCCGAGGATCCAGACGGACCGCCCCTCGGGGAGCGCTCCGAACGCGGCGGCCTCGACGACGACGACGTCGTTCCCGCTGCGCTTCCAGGCGTCGGCGACCGTGCGCCACGCGGCGGCCTGGGCGTCGGCGGGCGGGGGGAGCACGATCGTCACGCGGTCGGCGCCGAAGAGCTCGCCGAGCGTCGGCGGCACCTCGGCCGCGTCGAGGCGGCGGAAGACGTCGAACTCGGGGTCGAGGTCCACACGGACGACGGGGCCGGGGGCCTCGAACGTCTTCGTCTGCCTCGACGCGCTCGCGTCCATCTCCACCACCACCGCGTCCTTGCGGTCCTTCACGGTGAGGGCGAGGGCCACCCGCAGCGGGAAGGGCTCGCCGCCCTGCGTCTGGTCCACCTGCACGCGGACCGAGGACGCCCCCTCCGGCGCCGCCGTCAGCGCCAGCGTGGGCGCCCCGGGACGGTCCACCCATGCGGTGACGAACGGGCGCAGGTCCTCCTTGGCGACGTCGGAGAAGACGCGCCCGACGTCGGCGAACGACGCCGACTTCCAGCGCATCTCGGCGTAGAAGCGGGCGAGCGCGGCGCGGAAGGCGTCGTCCCCCATGCGGCGGCGGAGCATGTGGAAGAGGAGGAGCGACTTGCCGTAGCCGACGGCCTCCGTGGCGCCGCTGTGGCGCGAGCGGAACTCGCGGAGCGGGAAGTCGCGGCCGTCGCGCACGTAGGCGCGGTACTTCTTCAGCGTGTCCTGGCGGTACTCGGCCCCCCGGCCCTGCCCCTCGCGGATCAGGTGGTCGGCGACGTAGGCCGTGAGCCCCTCGCACCAGTTGCCCGTCTGCCACTCGACGTAGACCGAGTTCCCCCACCAGTTGTGGAGGATCTCGTGCGGATAGGAGGAGTGCAGGATGAAGGGCAGACGGATCACCTGCGAGCCGAGCAGGGTGAACGACGGCATGCCGTAGCCCGTCTCCCAGAAGTTCTCCACGAGCGCGAACTTCTCGAACGGGTACGGCCCGATGAGCCTGCGGTACATGTCCACGTACTGGGCCGTCGCCTCGAGGTAGCGGCCCGCGAGCGCGGGGTCGGGCTGACGGAGGTAGGCCAGCGCGTCGAAGCCCGCCGCCTTCCGCTCGTAGAGCGTGAAGCGGCTCGCGATCAGGTAGACCTCCTCCATGGGCTGCGCGCACTCCCACACGACGCGCGTGCCCGCGGCGTCGGCCTTGCGCTCGGCGCGCTTCCCCTGGCTCACCGCGTCCCAGCCGGCGGGCAGGCTCACCGCGAGGCGGAAGGCGAGCAGGTCCTCGCCGACGTAGGGCACCCACCACGTCGAGCGGGTGAGCACCGCGCCCTCGGGGCCGATGGTGCCCGGGGTGCGCGAGAAGTTGCGGCCGTAGTCCTCCGCCTCGGCGACGGGCGGGTGCGAGATCTTCCCGGAGAGCCGCAGCTTCGGCGCCGCGTCCTTCGCCCATTCCCCCTTCGCGGGCCGCAGCTCCCAAGCCCGGAGCTTCAGATCGTCGGGGGCGGCCTCCTCCCCACCGGTGGGCTTCTCCTCCGGGAGCGCCTCGACGGTGAACGCGGGATCGTCGGAGACGAGCGACAGCGCCGCGTGGAGCAGGACCTTGAGCCCACCCCGGGGCGTGTGCGCGAGCCCGTCGATCCCCAGCGGGAAGGTCATCCGGTCCGTGGCCTCGATCTCGCCGGCCTCGGGGCGCAGCGTCACGTCGAGGTCGTGGTGGACCCGCGGGCGGACCTCCTC
>CAZJJQ010000551.1:0-3200 GCA_964546345.1 uncultured Planctomycetales bacterium | reverse complement strand
CGGTCGTAGAATGCCGACGGGCCCACCCCCCCCGGTCTTCTCCCATCGCCCCTTTTCTGGCGGCGGAGGGGGCCCCGCCCGAGAATCCCCCGCCATGACGCGCCTCCTCCGACGCTCCCCGCTCCTGCTGGTCCTGGCCCTCTGCGGGTGCGAAGGGATCTCCGACATCGATGTCACGGACCCCTTCGGTCACAAGCCGGCGAATGGCCCGGTCTACCGCGGGTCCGGGGCGGGCCGTACGCCGCAGCCCGGCACGAACGACGGGGCGCAGGCGCCGACGGCGACGGGGCCGGTGCGGCCCGGCGGGCCCACGGGCTGGGTGGACGAGGACGCGCCTCCTCCGTCGGCGACCACGTACCCCGAGCCCCCGCCGACGCCGGAGTACCCGCCCTATCCCGGCACGCCGCCGGCCCCCCTGCCCGGCCCGGTCGGCCCGGATGCGCACGCCGTGCCCGCGGGCGGCATCGACACGAGCGCGAACCCCGCGGGCGGCACGAGCGACAAGGATCCGTACTTCAAGAGCCTGCTCGGCTCGGCGCCCCAGGACCTCCCGTCGAGCGGACAGTGGCTGACCGCGCCCGTGGGCATCGACGTCCGTTCGGCGCCCTCCCTGGCGGCGCTGCGCGGCCAGGTCGTGTACCTCCACTTCGCGTTCTCGGGGTGCCCCTCGTGCGGGCACATGAAGCCCTACCTCGAGCAGTGGCAGAAGATCCACGGCCCGAACGGGTTCACCGTCGTGTTCGTCTGCAACGGCATGATGGACACGCTCGAGAAGGCGAAGGAGTTCGCCGCGACCCACTCGTTCCCCGTCTTCTACGACAAGGGCGCCGACGCCACGAAGCAGTACGCGATCCGCGTCTTCCCGATGGGGTACCTGCTCGATCGCAGCGGCAACGTGATCTGGGAAGGCTCGCCCATGGGGCTCGAGGACAAGGTCGGCGCGCTCATCGCGAACACCGTGAAGTGACGCGCCCGGCAGGCGTGGGCATGGCGGGCGAAGCGCCGGTCGTCGTGGTGGGGGCGGGCCTCTCGGGGCTCGCGTGCGCCGTCGAGCTCACCTCCCGCGGCCGCTCCGTCGTCGTGCTGGAGGCTTCCGACGGCGTCGGGGGGCGCGCCCGCACGGACGTCGTGGACGGGTTCCGGCTCGACCGGGGCTTCCAGGTGCTGCTCACCGCCTACCCCGAGGCGCGACGCGTCCTCGACCTCCCCGCCCTCGGGCTGCGGGCGTTCCATCCCGGCGCCCTCGTGCGCCTCGGAGGACGGTTCCACCCCGTGGTGGATCCCTGGCGCAAGCCGCTCTCCGCGCTCACGGGCCTGCTCTCGCCCGTGGGCTCCTTCGGCGACAAGTGGCTGGTCCGCGCGCTGCGGGCGCAGACGCGCGCCGGCGCGCCCGAGGACGCGTGGCGGCGGTCCGAGACCACCACGGCGGAGGCCCTCGACGCCCGCGGTTTCTCGTCGTCGATGATCGAGCGGTTCTTCCGCCCGTTCTTCGGCGGGGTCTTCCTCGAGCGTGCGCTCGCCACGTCGAGCCGGCTGTTCGAGTACACGTTCCGCATGTTCTCCGAGGGGGACGCCGCGGTCCCCGCGATGGGCATGGGGGCGATGGCGGAGCAGCTCGCGGCGCGGCTGCCCGCGGGCGCCGTCCGTCTCGGCGCGCACGTCGCGGGCGTGAGCGAGAACCGCGTCACGCTCTCGAACGGGGAGCCGGTGGCGGCCTCCTCCGTGGTGGTGGCCACGGAGGCCGCCGAGGCGAGGGCGCTGCTCCGCATCCCGACGCGCGAGAGCCGGGCCGTCTCGTGCGTGTACTTCGACGCGGAGGTCGATCCGGTCGGACGCCCCCTCCTCGTGCTCAACGGCGAGGGCCGGGGGATCGTGAACCACCTGGCGGTGATGAGCACGGTCGCGCCCACCTATGCGCCTCGGGGACGGTCGCTGGTGGCCGTGAGCGTGCTCGCGCCGCACGTCCCGGACACGGAGGCCGTGCGTGCGGAGCTCCGCGACTGGTACGGCGACGTGGTGAGGGGATGGCGTCACCTGCGCACCTACCGGATCCCGGCGGCGCTGCCCGTGTTCGAGCCGCCCACGTCCGCGGCGGAGCCGCCCTCGCCGCGGCTCGCGCCGCGTCTCTTCGTCGCGGGGGATCACCGCCTGGTGCCGTCCATCGAGGGTGCCCTCCGGTCGGGGCGGCTCGCGGCGGCCGCCGTGATCGAAGAGCGGGCGTAGGCGGGCGCGAGCTCGCGACCGAGCCGGGACCTTCGTCCGCCTCGATGGGGGATATCCTCCCCCCACGTGCGTCCTCCTCCGAGGCCGCCGGGATCGGAGCGGTCGGTTGACTCTGGACGCCCCCCTGCTCGAGCTGCTCCTCGAGGGCCCGCAACGCGACGAAGCGTGGCCGGCCCGTGTGCGCGGGCTGCCCGACTCGTCCCGTCGGGAGGCGCTCGTGTGGGCGGATCTCGAGCGCGCGGCGACGGAAGGCCCCGGGCCCGCCCGCGCGTCGAGCGTGTACCACGCGCTGGCCGACGAGCTGGACCCCACGTCCCCCGACGGGGCGGAGCGCATCGCGTGGCTCGCGCGGAACGGGCAGGCGTCGCCCGAGCTCGAGGGCGCCTACCGCCGCGCCCTGGCCGCCGGCTGTCTCCCGAGGGAGGTCGCCTGGATCGCGAAGAGCCTGATCGCCCAGCTCGTGGGGCTGCGGGGCGAGACCGGCGAGCCGGAGCGCCTGCTCCGCGAGGTGCTCGCGGAGGCGCGGGGCTCGGGCACCCGGGCCGAGCTGGCCGCGTACGCCAACCTCACCTGGATCTGCCTGGACCGGCACCAGGAGGCCGAGGCCCTGGTCCTCGCGCGACGCACCCTGCCCCTCATGGAACGCGCGGGCGACGTCTGGGGCCAGGCCATCCTGACCGACTACCTGGGCCACCTCCACGCCTGGAGCCGGGACTTCGCCGCCGTCCGGCGCGTCGTCGAGCGCCTGGAGGTCCTCGGACCCCGGTTGACCGGCGACGCCGCGACGTCGGTGGCGTCCATGGTGCGGCGGCACCGGGCGGTCCTCGCGCACGCCGACGGAGACCACGAGCTCGCGCTCCGCGAGATCGAGGCGGGCATCGACGCGGCCGCCGGGCGCGGCGGGCGCGGGACCCGAGGCGCGCTCGAGCTCCTGCGCGTGCGGGTGCTGCTCGACGCCGGGCGCGCCATCGAGGCTT
>CAZJJQ010000550.1:0-3202 GCA_964546345.1 uncultured Planctomycetales bacterium | reverse complement strand
CGGGACCTCGGCTCGTGCCGGCGCTCGGTGAGGGATGCGCTGCTCACGCTGGGCTGCGTGCCCGTCGAGCAGACGAGCTTCCCGCCCGACGGGAGGTCCGTGCGCGAGATGCTGCGGAGCCGCATCGCGGGCTGCCAGGCCGTGATCCACGTCGCCGGGCGGCTCTACGGAGCCGAGCCCACGGAGCGGGCGCCCGGGGAGCCCCGACGCAGCTACACGCAGCTCGAGTGCGACGTGGCGCGGGAGCTCGGGAAGCGCCTGTACGTCTTCGTGTGCGGCGAGGGCTTCCCGTACGACGCCCACGAGCCCGAGGACGCCGAGCGGGAGGCGCTGCAGCGGGCGCATCGGGAGGCGCTCCAGCGGGGCGACCATCTCTTCGAGCCCGTCGCGACGCGGGAGCAGCTGTCCGCGCGCGTCCATGCCCTGCAGGATCGCGTCGAGCACCTCTCGGCCGACCTCGGGCGGTCGCGTCGCTGGCTCCGGCGAGGGCTGGTGGCGAGCCTCGGGATCGCCGCGCTGCTGGGCGGTGGCGTGTGGTGGCTGTACGGCCGGACGACGGCGACCGACGAGACGGTCTCCGCGATGCGGACGGAGCTCGACCGCCAACGGAGCTACCTGCGCGGGGTCGCCGAGGTGTACGCGCTGCAATCGGCCCAGCTCGCGAGGCTCCATCTCACCGACGAGGAGCTCCTCGAGCGCGCGATCGAGGGCGTCGCGCGCCGGGAGAGCACCCCGGCGGCGGAGATCCGCGCGGGGATCTCGCTGTTCACGGCGGCGGTGCGGGCGGACCCGGCCGCCAGCGACATGGACCGCGCCCTGGCCGCGTTCGGCGAACGGAGGTTCCCCGCGGCGGCCGAGAACGCGGACCTCGCGGCGAAGAGCGCCCGCGGACGGCGCATGGCCGCCGAGCAGCTGGCCGCCCGCGCGCTCCGGGAAGCCGACGCGGCCCGCGACCAGGAGCGCCAGGCGCGGACCCTTCAGGGGCAGGCCCTCGATGCGGCGGGGAACCCCGTCGCCGCCAGGACGGCGTTCGAGGCGGCCCTCGAGCTGACGCCGCGGACCGCGCACCCGACGGCGTGGGCGGAGCTCCAGCACTCCCTCGGCGACGCGACGTACGCTGCGACCTCCCTCGCCGAGGGTTCGGCCGTCCCCGGGCTGCGCGCGGCGGCCGTCGCGGCCTACCGGGCCGCCCTCGAGGTGCGCACGCGGGAGGCGCACCCCCGCGAGTGGGCGATGACCCGGAGCAACCTGGGCGCCGCGCTCGGAGCGCAGGCCACCGAGGCCGACGGCGCCGAGCGATCGGGGCTGCTCGGGGAGTCGATCGCCTTGTACCGGTCGGTGCTCGAGGTGTTCGTGCGGGCCACGTCTCCCGAAGATTGGGCACGCACGCAGGTGAATCTCGCCACCGCGCTCGGCGCGTGGGCTCACGAGTCCACGGGGTCCGAACGCCTGCGGCGGTTCGACGAGTCGGTCGCGGGGTACGCCGCGGCGCTCGAGGTCTACACGCGCGCGGCGTGGCCGGAGGAGTGGGCGCAGACGCAGCACAACCTCGCCTCGACGCTCCTCGGCCAGGCGGGCGCGGCCGGCGGCGGGGAGCGCATCCGGCTCCTCGACGCGGCGATCCTCTCGTGCCGCGCCGCGCTCGAGGTCCGCTCGCGGGACGCCCGGACGGACGCGTGGGCCGACTCGCAGACGACCCTCGCCATCGCCCTCCGGAGGCGGGCCGCCGAGGCCCTGGGCGCCGAAAAGGTCCGGCTGTTGACCGAGTCCGTCTCGGCGTGTCGCGCCGCTCTCGAGGTGCGCACCCGCGCGGCGTGGCCCATGGGCTTTGCGACCACGCAGAACGAGCTCGGCTCGGCGCTCCTGGATCAGGCGTACGAGGCTGCGGGCCCCGAGCGCGCGCGGCTGCTCGCCGAGGCCGTCTCGGCGTATCGATCGGCGCTCGAGGTGGATACGAGCGAGGCCCGCCCCCAGAGCTTCGCGCTGGTGATGGTCAACCTGGGCAACGCGCTCGGGGACCTCGCCGACGAGGCCGAAGGCCCCGAACGCGCGCGACTCGCGACGGAGGCCGTCGCCGCCCATCGGGCCGCCCTCGGAGTCCACACGCGCGAGGCCCTGCCCGTGCGATGGGCGACGACGCAGTACAACCTCGGCTCGGCGCTGTGGCGGCAGGCCCGCGGCGCCCGGGGAGCCGAACGCGACCGCCTGTTGGCCGAGACCGTCGCGGCCTATCGCTCCGCGCTCGAGGTCCGGACGCAGCAGGCCCTGCCCGAGGAGTGGGCGACGACCCAGTACAACCTCGGGCTCGCGCTCTGGGACCAGGCGTGGTTCTCGGACCCGGCCGAAGCCCCGCGGATCTTCCAGGAGGCGGCCGAGGCGATCCGCAGCAGCCTGCTCGTGGACACGGCCGAGCACGCGCCCGAGCGCCACGCACGGGGGCTCGACGTGTTGGCGAAGATGGAAGCGGAGCTCGCCAAGCGACGTGCCGGCGGGGGCGCGCCCGGGACCTCCACGCCGCCCCGGTAGCGCCTCGACCCGGAGTCCGCGCCGAGGCACGTTCGGTCGGCCGGGGACGTCGGCCGCGAATCGTCGAGCGCTTCGGACGAGGCCGTGAGCGGGTCCCAGATCAGCTGGAGGGTGACCGGAGCGCCGCCGGGGGACGGCGATCCTGTCGAGGAAGTCCGGGGGCGGCGGGGGCGGGCCGACGTGCGCTCGCCCCCGGGGCCGGAGGCCCGCGGGCCGCCGCGCGACGAGGGCGGCCGGCGAGGGGGCCTCCGCGGGCCGTTCGGCCCCCCCAGGGGTCCCGGGGCGGCTGTTGTGGGCGGGGGTCGCGGCCGTGAAGATGCCCGCCGACCATGAACACCGTGCGCGTCATGTCCCGCGAGGAGATCAGCCGGGCGAAGTTCCGGCGGCCCGTGGCCGTGATCAGCGTGCGGAGCCGGACCGGGCCGGAGGCGGCGATTCCGACCGACGGACGGGTCGTCGCGGTCCTGCGGCTCGTGTTCGACGACGTGGAGGATCCACGCGAGGGCGCCGCGATGACGGACGAGCAGGCGCGGGAGGCGCTCGCGTTCGCGGCCGAGCACGTGGCGGCCGGGCATGCGCTGGTGTGCCAGTGCGAGGCGGGCGTGTCGCGCAGCGCGGGGCTCGCGTCGGCCCTGTCGCAGCTCCACTTCGGGCATGACGGCGCCTTCCACCGGAC
>CAZJJQ010000549.1:0-3203 GCA_964546345.1 uncultured Planctomycetales bacterium | reverse complement strand
CCGACGCCCCCCCCCTCCCCGCCGGCTGCGCCCGTGCCCCCGACGCCGCCGCCCGACGCGGCCGGGCCGCGGGTCGTCCTCGATCGCACGTCGCAGGTGCTCGAGGCGGCGGCGCCCCTGCGCGTCGTGCTCGTCCCGGAGAACGCGACCGGGGACGCCGCCGCGGCTGCGGCGCCTCTGTCGGCGGCGCCTTCCGTCACGGACGGGCGCTTCGTCTCGGCCTCGCTGCTCTTCGCGAAGGCGAAGGCATTCGACGACGGGCTGCTCGCGGCCATCGAGCTCGCCGCCCAGGACGGGGCGGGCAGCCAGCCCGGGAAGAAGGCGCTCCTCGCCGAGCTGCGGGCGCGGCTCGCCACGGTGGACGGCGAGGCCGCGGGCCGGGCGCCCGCCGTGCTGTACGCGGCGAGCGCGCTGGGCGGCGCGACGGTGCGCACCCCGGAGCGCCTCCAGTCGATCGCGGACCGCGAGAAGCTCGCCTTCCTCGCCGACGAGGTGCGGTCCAAGCCGATCGGGTTCTGGACCGGTTCCGACGCGTTGCGCGCGATCTTCCGTCAGGACCGCATGCTGCAGACGCCGCTCGAGGCCGGCAAGGACGTCGAAGCGGTCGCGCGGGCGCTGAAGGACGACGCGCGGGCCCGCACGGCGTACGAGGGGTACCTCTTCCTCGCGGAGCAGCTCGGGGGACCGTTCGAGGCGAAAGACCTGCGGTGGTACCTCGCCGCCCTCGACAAGGGCGAGGAGCCCCGCGGCGCGGGGACGTTCGCCTTCCTGCCCGCGTGCCGTTCGGTGGAGGCCGACCTCGTGCGGCGGCTCTGGGGCGCGTCGGGCATGCCCGCGGACGCCGACCTCCTCGGAGAGCTCGTGCGCCGCGTGCGCTCCGGCGAGCTCGCGCTCGACCCCGAGGCGGGGACGGGCTGGTACGGCCGCGTCCAGGCGTCGCTCGCGCCGTTGCTCGACCTCCCGAAGACGCCCGAGGGGCAGCGGCTAGAGGCCTCCAAGGAGTACGCCGAGCGCCTCGAGAACCTGTTCCGCGGCGGCGTCGCCCTCGCGCGCGAGACGTTCATCAAGGGGCTGGCCGTCCCCCCGACCGGCAAGGCCCCCGTGCCCGCCCCGGCGCGGGCCCGCGTGACCGTGACGCCGGGCCTCACGGTCGAGCCCCTGCCGACCGCGTACCGGCGCCGCGCGGAGACGTACGCGTTCGCGCGCGGCCTCCTGGAAGACACCTTCGGGCCCGGCGCCTTCGCCTCCCTCCGGCGCCAGACCGGCGCCACGTTCGTGAAGGTGTCGCTCGAGCGCGAGCTCGCCGCCATGGAGCGGCTGTTCCTCGGCGCCGCCGTGCGCGCCGGCCAGGAGCTCGGGCTCGCCCCCGACGCCGCGCTCGCGCCCGAGGAGGCGAAGCGCGCCGAGGCCACCTTCGACGGCTGGTGCAAGGCCGTCCGCGGCGACCCCGACCTCGCCCGCGACCCCCGCATGATGGTCCCCGTCGCCGTGGACGCGAAGCGCGGCCTGCGGGTCCTGGCCGTGCTCGGCTGGACGCCCCGCTCGCTCGTCTTCAGCTTCCGCAAGACGCCCGGCGTGCGGCTGCTCGACGCCCGCAGCGGCGCCGACTGCGCCGCCGCGTTCGACGTCGCCTACGACGCCCAGACCGAGACCGTTGACGAGCCCGTGGTCGAGGAGCTCTGGGTGAAGCGCCTTCTCGATCGCGACGAGCTGCGCGCCCTCTGCGACGCGAAGCGGACGCGCGCCGCCATCGTCGAGGCGCTCACGAGGTGAGGCACGTGCGCAGGGGGGCCACCCTTAGCCGGAGGCGCATCGGACCGTGAGCCAGGCCCCGTCCGGGAGGCGGGGGGCGGCGGGGGGAGGAGGGCGCGCCCGCGCGCTCACCCGAACCGGATGATGCCCCCGACGGGCCCGGTGGCCTCGGACTCGGCACGATAGGCGCGCCACTCCGCCCGCTCGTCCTCGGGCAGGGACTCGATCGCCTTCCCGATCGGCGTGTCGGGCCCGATCAGCGACCTCGTCTGGTGCGTGAAGAGCTGGAGCACCAGCACGCCCCCGCCGGGCGTCGCCTGGGCCTTCTCCCGCTCCATCTCGGCGCGTTGCTCGGCGAGCACGGCCTTCAGCCAGCCGAGCGCGCGCGCCCGGCACCGACGCCGACCGTCGTCGTCCAGCGCGACCGCGTCCTTTCCCATCCCGAGACCTGCCGACAGCGTGCACATCGCGGCCTCGACGCGGTAGAGCGAGGGATCCACGCTCGGCGGGTTGACGAGCACGAGCCCGGAGGTGGGCGCGTCGATGAACGGCGCGTCCGCCAGCCGGCGGCCCATCCGGCCGAGGATGTGCTCCCACAGCCCGGAGCCGGCGACGTAGAGCTCCTTCGAGCCGCACAGCTGGGCATACTCGATCCACTCCTCGGGCTTCGCGGGGGCGTGCTCGCCGCGCAGCACCGCCGGGAGCCGTGCCGAGCGCCTCGCGACGTGCTGCGCGCGCTCGAGCGCCTGCGCGCACTCCTTGTTGTCGGGCCACGAACGGGCGGCGCGGCTCAGCACCTCGACGGCCTCCTCCGCGTCGCCTCGACCGAGCAGCATCTGCCCGAGCGCGAACTGCGCGTCGGGCTCGTCGGGCGCGAGCTGCGCCCACGCGCGCGTCTCGGAGAGGGCGCCGTCCCCGTCCCCGGAGGCCAGCAGGAGGCTCGCGAGACGCTGCCGTCCGCGCAGCAGGTCGGGCTTGGCGGCCACCGCGGCCCGCGCCTGCTCGACCGCCTCCGCGAGCTGGCCGCGATTCGAGAGCAGCTCCGCCAGCTGGATGCGGGCGCGGGCGTCGGTGGGGCGCAGCTCGATCGCCTTCCGCGCCGTCGCGATGGCCTCGACGGCATACCCCTGGCTCGCGAGGTCGGACGTGCGCCGCCGGAGCTCGAAGGCCGCCTTCGACACGCGCGTCTCCTCCTCGAGCCGGGCGCCCAGGGTCCGCGCCCGGGCCTGGGTGTCCGCGTCGGAGCCCCGATCCACGGCGAGCCTCGCCGCGCGTCTCGCGACGGCGGCCGCCGCCGCCCAGGCCTCGGGGACGTCGCTCTGACCCGCCGCCTCGGCGAGCGCCGCGGCTTCGCCGAGGGCGCCCTCCACCGCCTTGAGCGTCTCCATCGCCCGCCGGCTGCGCTCGTCGCCCACCATCCGCCAGCCCACGGCGCCCGTGGTGAGCACGGC
>CAZJJQ010000548.1:0-3210 GCA_964546345.1 uncultured Planctomycetales bacterium | reverse complement strand
CGCACGCGCTCGGCGAACCCGGGCGGGCACGCCTCGGCGGGGATGAGTCCCACGAGCTCGCTGCCCGCGATGGGGACGCCCGCGGCCTCGGCGCGCGCGCGGACGGCGTCGTACGCCTGGATCGGCGACGTCGCGCGGTAGTCCACGAGGTTCATGGACACCTGCACCCACCCCTTCTCGGGGAGGTCGAAGCCGAGGGCCTTGACGCCCCGCAGCCCCCCGTCGCGCTCGCGGATCTCCTTCGCGATGCGCTTGGCCAGCGCGAGGTCGCGGGTGTCGAGGTCCACGTTGAAGGCCACCAGGAAGAAGCGTGCGCCCACCGCGACGGCGCCGGCCGTCGGGTGCACGGCCTTCGGGCCGAAGTCGGGCGTGCGGGCGGGATCGGCGCCGATCAGGTCGCGGATGCCCTCGAACTGGCCCTCGCGCACCTTCGCGAGGTCGCGACGCTCGGGGCGGCGGGCGGCGTCGCCGTACAGGTAGGCCGGGATGCCGCACTCGCGCGCGATGCGCTCGGCGGCCTCTTCGGCGGCGCCGACGGCGTCGGCCATCGTGCTCGCCCCGAGGGGGATGAACGGCACGACGTCGGTGGCCCCCATGCGCGGGTGGGCGCCCTGGTGCTTCGTCAGGTCGATCCTCGCCGCCGCCGCGCGCGCGCCCGCGACGGCGCCGTCCACGACCTGCCGTCGGGTCCCCGCGATCGTGATCACGCTGCGGTGGTGGTCGCGGTCGCTCTCGACGTCGAGGAGGGTCGCCCCCGCGGAGGCGAACGCCTCGGCGATCGCCGCCACGGAGGCGGCGTCGCGGCCCTCCGACACGTTGGGGACGCACTCGAGGAGACGGTCGGGCACGGGCACCTCCGGGCCCCGGAGCGTACGGTCGGCGGCGCGACCCTCGGAGGATTGGGGGGGGCGGCGGGGGCCGGGCGAGCCGAGGAGAGGTGTCTGACGCCCTTCCTCAGCTCGCCGCGGCGCCCGTCAGGAGCGCGACGCGCGGAGGACGTGGCCCAGCCACACGGCGCCCGCGAGGGGGGCCACGTAGACCGTGGCCCAGAACGCGCCATATTGGAGGGCGCGGCCCAGCTTGCCCTCGCAGCCGTGATCGTCGTGGGCGACCCGGGCGAGGAGGGCCCGCAGGGGGGTGAAGGCGGCCAGCAGGAGGAGGGGGAGGACCAGCTCGATCAGCAGCCAGAACGCGGCGACCGCGAGGAGGAGCACGACGAGGACCGCGACGACCTGTCCGCAGCCCTCGCCGACGTTGACGAGGCTGCCGCCCACGTCGGCCGCGCCGTCGGCGAGGCCGCCCGCGACCGTCTGTTTCTTGCCGCGACGGAACCAGTTGCGCGGCGGCGTGAAGCGCACGTCGTCGTCCACCAGGGCGCCCCGGTAGAGCAGGACCGTCAGCGCCGTCACCCAGCCGAGCCACCACACGCCGAGCACCGTCTCCATGCGCAGCCAGAGCGGGAGCGCCTTCATCAGCGGCAGCGCGATCGCGGACGCGAACACCAGGCAGAGGACGAGCAGCAGCGCCGCCGTGCGTCCCGAGTAGCTGGGGCGGAGGACGGCCCTCCCCCCGCCGCCCCCCACCTCCTCCCGAGGCTCCCTCCGTCCGTCATCCGCCATGGCGCCTTCCCTCCTTCACGACGAGCTGCCCGTGCCGGATCACGTCGCGCACGAGATTGGTGCCCAGACGGTACGGGACGG
This sequence comes from uncultured Planctomycetales bacterium, assembly GCA_964546345.1. Classification (GTDB taxonomy): domain Bacteria; phylum Planctomycetota; class PLA2; order PLA2; family JAEUHO01; genus JAYTCP01. The sequence continues at coordinate 1,510 of CAZJJQ010000548.1, read as the reverse complement.
CCACGTAGGAGGCGGCGTCCAGGACGACCAGGTCGGCCGGCCGGCCCACGGCGATGGCGCCCGCGCGGTCGGAGAGGCCGACGGCCGCGGCCGCGTTGCGCGTGATGGCGGTGATCGCCTCCTCCGGCGTCAGCTCGAGGAGCGAGCAGCCGAGCGCGGCCACGAGCGAGAGGTTCGCCGTGGGGGAGGAGCCCGGGTTGAAGTCGGAGGCGAGGGCGACCGCGCACCCTGCGTCCACCATGGCGCGCGCGTCGGCCTTCTTCGGGAGCTTGAGGAAGACGCTCGTCGTCGGGAGCAGGACGGGCACGACGCCCGCGCGCGCGAGCGCGAGGATCCCCTCGGGGCCCGTGCCGCCCAGGTGCTCGGCGGAGACCGCCTGCAGGCGCGCCGCGAGGCGGGCGCCGCCGGAGTCGCCGAACTCGTCGGCGTGGAGCTTGCCGCGGAGCCCGTGGCGCGCGGCGGCCTTCAGGATCGTCGCCGACTCGCGGATCGTGAACGCGCCCACCTCGCAGAACACGTCGCAGAAGACCGCCAGGCGGCGTCTCGCCACCTCGGGGATCATGACGTCGGTGACCAGGCGGACGTACGCCGCGCGGCGGTCGGCGTACGCCGCGGGCAGCGCGTGGGCGCCGAGGAACGTGGGCACCACCGTGAGGGGCGCGCCGCGGGCGGCCTCCCGGAGCGCGGTGAGGCTCTTGAGCTCGGCCTCGTGCGTGAGCCCGTAGCCCGACTTGGCCTCGAGGGTCGTCGTGCCGTGGAGGAGCACGTGGTCGAACACGTCGCGCAGGTGGGCGACCAGGGCGGCCTTCGGGGTCCCTTCGAGGGCCTTGGCCGAGGCGAGGATTCCGCCCCCCGCGGCGAGGATCGCCTCGTACGACTCGCCGCGGCAGCGCCGCGCGAACTCGTCGTCGCGCCAGCGGGCGAAGACGGGGTGGGTGTGCGCGTCCACGAACCCCGGCAGCACGCAACGCCCGTCCGCGTCGAGGCGGCGCCGGGCGCGGAACGCGCGGCGGAGCTCGTCGGTCGGCCCGACGCCCACGATCTTCCCGCCCCGGATCGCGACCGCGCCGCGCTCCTCGACGCCGAGCGCGTTCATCGCCACGCGCCCGCGCGCGGGCCCCGCGGGGCCGACCGCCACGGTCACGACCTGGGACGCGCCCTCGACGACGAGGTCGGCGGCCTTCACGGTCCCTCGCGCCGGGGGCGCTGCACGCCCTGGTGCCGCGCGACGACCTCCGCGGCCTCGTAGCCGGCCTCCGCGTGGCGCACCACACCCATGCCGCAGTCGGTGGTGAGCACCCGCTCGAGGCGACGCGCGGCCCCGTCGGTCCCGTCGGCCACGACCACCATGCCCGAGTGGATCGAGCTCCCGATGCCGACGCCGCCGCCGTGGTGGAGCGACACCCAGGTGGCGCCCGCGGCCGTGTTGAGCAGCGCGTTGAGCACGGGCCAGTCGGCGATCGCGTCGCTGCCGTCCTTCATCCCCTCCGTCTCGCGGTAGGGGCTCGCG
>CAZJJQ010000547.1:0-3217 GCA_964546345.1 uncultured Planctomycetales bacterium | reverse complement strand
TCGACGAGCCGCCGCGCGGCACGAGCCCCGAAAGCGAGCCCGTACGTCCCGACGGGGATTCCTCTGCGTTCCCTGACTTCAGAACGACAGCAGGGCCACCCCGGCGAGCGCGAGCAGGGTGGAGAGCCACGCGCGGGGGCCGTGGCGCTCGCCGAGCCAGATCGTGGAGAGCGGGATGAGCCAGACGGGAGAGAGGGAGTTCACCACCGCCACCGCACCCGTCGAGTGGGCCCACGCGATCCCGCACTGGTTGAGGCCGATGCCGAGGAAGGTGCCGAAGAACGCGGTGATCCCGAGGGTCTTGGCGATCCCCGGCGCGGCCAGGGCGCGGCCCCAGCCGGCGAGACGGCGCGTCAGGAGGCCGAGCACGAGCAGCCCCAGCGTGCCGGCCACGAGGCGGACGGCGGCCCCGGGGATCGGATCGGCGCCGCGCTCGAAGCCGAGGCGCGCGAGCAGGAAGCCGATCGCCTGGAAGAGGGCCGCGAGCAGCGCGTCGCGCACCCCGCGGCGGTGGTGCGCGGGGTCGTCCTGTCCCGAGGGAACCTCGCTCGTCGCGAGCCCGACGCCGAGCACCGCAAGGGCGAGGCCCAGCCAGGGACCCACGTGGCTCACCCGCTCGAGCTGCGAGAAGGGCGGAGCCAGGGCCCCGAGGAAGACCAGGACCGGCGCCAGCAGCATGATGAGCGTGGCGCGCCGGGGGCCGATCTCCATCATGGCGCGGAGGAAGTAGGAGTCGCAGATCGTCAGCCCGAGGATCCCGGAGACCGCGAGGATCGCCTGGGCGTCCAGCGGCATCCCCGTGGGCCACGGGGAGCCCCAGGCGATCGTGAGCACCGCCAGCAGGCCCACCGACGCGGTCGCGTTCTTCGCCAGGTTGACCGCCACGGGGGGGACGCGCCCCCGCAGGGACCGGAAGACGATCCCGGCGCCCGCCCAGAGGACGCTGCTCACCAGGGCGGCGAGCTCGCCGGCGAGCGGGAAGGGCGCGGCGGAGGCCATGGGCGGCGCATCCTACGGGGGGAGGGGGAGGACGCGGGGCCCGGATCGCCGGATCGGGGCCGCTGTTCGCAGGATGTTCGGCCGTTCGCCCCCCGGCGCCCCCCTCCTCCCTGCGCCGTCTTTATCTGCGGGCCACCCCCTCCTGCTTCCATGGCCGTCCCATGCCGCCCGACCTCAAGGACCCGTCGCTCTACCTCAACCGCGAGCTCTCGTGGCTCGGCTTCAACCGACGCGTGCTCGAGGAGGCCATGGACCCGAGCCAGCCGGTCCTCGAGCGGCTGAAGTTCCTCTCGATCGTGGACAGCAACCTGACGGAGTTCTTCGAGGTGCGGGTGGCCCGCCTTCACCAGCAGGCGGCGGCGGGGCTCGCGTCGCCGAGCCCGGACCGGCTGCCGCCCCAGGAGGTGCTCAAGCGCGTGCGCGAGCTGGCGCGGGCGCTCGAGGCCGACCTCTACCGCTGCTGGAACGAGCAGGTGAAGCCGGCGCTCGCGCAGGCGGGGGTGCGGATCCTGCCGATGTCCGAGGCGGACGAGGTCCAGGTCGCGTTCTGCGAGCACTACTTCGACCGCGAGGTCGGGCCGGTGCTGACGCCGTTCACCCTCGACCCGGCGCATCCGCTGCCGCACCTGCTGTCGCAGGCGCTGTGCCTCGGCGTGCTCCTCGAGGACGAGACCCCCGACCGGGCCCGCCGCCTCGGGATCGTGCCCGTGCCCCGCGTGCTCCCGCGCCTCGTCCGGATGCCCGGGGGCATGCACGACTACGTCACCCTCGCCGACCTGGCGGCGACCTTCATCGGCCGCCTCTACCCGAGCCGGCGCATCGTGGGCGTGGGACCGTTCCGCGTGACCCGCAACGCGAACCTCGACGTGGACGAGGAGAGCGCCCGGGACCTCCTGACGGCCATCGAGGACGAGCTGCGCCACCGTCGGCGGGGCGACATCGTCCGCTTCGAGGTGTCGAACAAGGCGAGCGACGAGCTGCGCGAGCGCCTGCTGCAGGCGTTCGACCTCGAGACGGACGACCTCTACGTCGTGGACGGGCCCGTGAACATGGCCCGCATGATGGCGGTCTACGCCGACGTCGCGGAGCCCACCCTGAAGGACCCGCCCCTGCGCTCGGCCCACGTGGGCCTGCCGTCGGAGCCCGAGCCGCTCTTCGCGCGGCTGCGCGAGGGGGACGTCCTCCTGCACCACCCCTACGAGTCGTTCACGCACGTCGTGGACTTCGTGGAGGCCGCGGCCTCCGACCCCCAGGTCCTCGCGATCAAGCAGACCCTCTACCGCACGGGCACCGACTCGCCCATCGTGCGGGCCCTGGTCCGGGCGGCGGAGGGCGGCAAGCAGGTCGTCGTGGTGGTGGAGCTCAAGGCGCGCTTCGACGAGGCGGCCAACATCGCCTGGGCGCGGCGGCTCGAGGCCAGCGGCGTCCACGTCGTCTACGGGCTCGTGGGGCTCAAGACGCACGCGAAGCTGACGCTCGTCGTCCGGCGCGAGGGCGCGGGCATGCGGCGGTACGCGCACCTCGGCACCGGCAACTACAACTCCGCCACCTCGCGCATCTACACCGACCTAGGCCTCCTGACGGCCCGCGAGGTGCTCACGGCCGACGTCGCGCGCGTCTTCAACTTCCTCACGTCGCTGTCGAAGCCCGCGAAGATGGAGAAGATGCTCGTCGCGCCCTTCGACATGCTCGGGCGCCTCGTCGGCCTGATCCGTCGCGAGGCGGAGAACGCGCGGGCGGGGCGTCCCGCCCGCATCGTCGCGAAGCTGAACGGGCTCGCCGACGAGGCCGTGATCGAGGCGCTCTACGACGCGTCCTGCGCGGGCGTGCCCATCGACCTGCTGGTGCGCGGGATCTGCGTCCTCCGGCCCGGGGTGCCCGGCGTCTCGGAGAACGTCCGGGTGGTCAGCGTGGTGGGCCGTTTCCTCGAGCACAGCCGCATCTACTCGTTCGAGAACGGGGGGCAGCCCGAGGTCTACCTGGGCAGCGCCGACTGGATGCCCCGCAACCTCCGCCACCGCGTCGAGGTCCTGTTCCCCGTCGAGGACGCGGCCCTGCGCGAGCGCCTGCGCACGGAGGTGCTCGGCACCTACCTCGCCGACCGCGTGAAGGCGCGGCGGATCCTGCCCGATGGCGGGCACGAGCGGCTGGAGCCGCGGCCCGGGGAGACGCCCGTCCACGCGCAGGCTGCCCTCCTCGAGCTGGCGGCGCGCAACGC
>CAZJJQ010000546.1:0-3228 GCA_964546345.1 uncultured Planctomycetales bacterium | reverse complement strand
GCCCGCGCCTCGGGCGCGAGGGCCGGGCTGCCGGGCACGCCGCGCGTCGGATCGGAGAGCGCGCGCCCGAGCACCTGCTCGAGGGCGGCGGGGCCGAGGGGCTCGAGGACCACCACGCGCAGCCGCGAGAGGAGGGCGCGCGTCAGCGCGAACGCCGGGTTCTCCGTCGTGGCCCCGAGCAGCGTCACCGTGCCCGCCTCCACGTGGGGCAGGAACGCGTCCTGCTGCGCCTTGTTGAACCGGTGGATCTCGTCCACGAAGAGGAGCGTGCGTCGTCCGCGGGCGCGGCGCATCTGCGCCGCCTCGATCACCGCGCGGACGTCCTTCACGCCGCTCGTGACCGCCGAGAGGGCCACGAACGTGCCGTTCGCCGCCGACGCCAGCGCGCGCGCGATCGTCGTCTTGCCGACCCCGGGGGGACCGTAGAGCACGAGGCTCGGCACGTTCCCCGCCGCCGCGGCCTCCCGGAGGAACGTGCCCGGCCCGAGCACGGCGTCCTGGCCGACGACCTCGTCGAGGGTGGCGGGCCGCAGGCGCTCCGCGAGCGGCGTCGGCGCCGGGGGCTCGCCGTCCCCCCGCGCCCCCTCGGGCCCGGACGCGTCCGCGCCGAACGGCAAGGTGGGCTCGTCGCCGTCGGGGTCGTCCGGGATCATCCGTCGAGCAGCTCCCGCACGAGATCGTCGATGAAGCCCTTCGGATCCCCGCCGCCGGGGGGCGCGCCGTTGACGAGGATCGCGAACGCGTAGCCGCGCCCGCCTCCGACCCCATCCACGAAGCCGACGAGGCTGTGGACCCCGGAGAGGGTGCCCGTCTTCGCCCGCACGCGGGCCCGGGCGTCGGGCTCGCGCAGCCGCTTGGACAGCGTGCCCTCCTCCCCGGGGATGGCGAGGGAGTCGCGCAGGATGGGGCCGCGGAGGGGATCCGCGTCCACCTGCGCGAGCAGGCGCGCCAGGGTCTCCGCGCTGAGCTGGTTCGCGCGCGCGAGCCCCGAGCCGTCCACCACGCGCTCCCCGGGCCGGCCGACGCCCCGCCGCGCGAAGACGCCCGCGAGGGCGCGCTCGCCGGTCTCCCACGAGCCGACGCCCGTCTGCTCGATCCCGAGGCGCTTGAAGATGAGCTCGGCGTAGAGGTTCTGGCTGCGCCGGTTCATCGTGCGCAGCAGCGGAGGCAGCGGATCCCGGACGGAGGCCAGCCGCCGCCCTTCCGCACGGTCGGCCGGGGAGGCCGCGACCCGGACCCCGCGCGCCACCGAGACGCCCCCCGCCTTCAGGGCCTCGAGCGCGACCGCGCCGGCGTGGGCGAGCGGGTCGGGGACCGGCGTGTCGAAGGCGAACTCGAGGCCGGGCCCGATCTCCCCCGCGACGCGCAGCCGCGAGCGCCCGTCGAGCCACAGGCCCCCGACCTGGGTGCTCCGGCTCGCACCGGTCGTCACCGCCCGGACCACGGGCCAGGCGCCCGCGCCGTGGGGCAGGAGCACGGCCGCCGGCTGGTCCTCTCCGGACGCGCCCCGCACCAGCACGGTGATGCAGGCGTCGTTGGTCACGAGGCCTGCGACGGGCGCCCCGTACCAGTCGTCGAGGTCGCTCGTCTTCCACCCGGGGTGCACGAAGGTCCGGTCGAAGGCCCCGTCGTCCACCACGAGCGCCCCGCGCACCTGCACGATGCCGGCTTCCCGGACGGCGCGGGCGAACCCGCTCCACGGCCAGAGGGGATCGTCCTCGTGGCCGCGTTTGGAGATCCCGGGGTCGCCCGCCCCCCGGATCACGAGGTCGCCGTCGAGGATCCCGGCGGCGTCCACGCTGCCCCGGGCGTCGAGGGAGGTCTCGTAGGAGAACCCCGGTCCCAGGAGGTCGAGGGCCCCCACGGCCGTGGCGATCTTCGCGACGGAGGCGGGGATGAGCACGGCGTCGGCGTTCTTGGCGCAGATCGCCTCCCCGCCGTCGAGCGCGAGGACACAGACGCCGAATCGGCTGGAACGCCCGACCGCCCCGGACACCCGGGCCGCGAGGCGCTCGGCCAGCGGTCTCGAGGCCCCCCGCTCGCGCGCGTGGGCGGGCGCGGGCGACCCCGCGAGCAGGAGCCCGAGGAGGACCGCGACGAGCGAGGGCGACCGGAATCGGAGAGGACGCGCGCTGACCATGGAGCCCCGGAGTCTACGTCCCCCCCACCTCGGCCGACTCGACGATGGATCGGCCGCGCCGCGGGGTCGCTTCACCCCGTCCCGTCACCAGGGGACCGCTGGCCCGACGGACGCGCCCCCTGCCCCCGGCGCCCCCCATCTCCGCCCTACTCCCGCCGCCGTCCCGCCACGCACCTGGTCGGCCCCGGGGCCGTGGTCACAGCCCGCGCCACTCGTCGGGCATCAGGGGAACCTCACCCCGGCGGGCGGCGTCGATGGCGGCGAGCAGCCTCTCCCGGTCGCTCGGCAGCCGGCCCGCCAGCGGCAACCAGTTGCTCGCATGGTTGCTGCGGAAGATCGCCCCGGTCACGCGGGTCTTCTCGACGATCGTGCGGAGCTCGTCGAGGGTCTCCTCCGGGCTGGGGAGCTCGAAGCGACCCGCCTCGGCGTCGTCGTAGAGGGGCGTGCCGGGCACCGGGGTCACGCACAGGCAGGAGACGAACCGCGGGTCCATCCGGGAGAGGGCGTCCGCGGTGGCCTCGGCGTGCTCCTTCGACCGCGCGCGACCGCCGACGCCGAGCAGGACCATGACGCTCATCTTGATGCCGGCGGCCTGCGCCCGCCTCACGGCCTCGACCTCCTCGGCCACGGTCGCGCCCTTGACGATGCGGCGGGCCGTCTCCTCGTCGCCGGTCTCGAGGCCGAGGTAGCCGATGGAGAGCTTGTGCTCGCGCAGGGACACGAGCTCGGCGTCCGTCTTGCGCAGCACGCTGACCGCGTTCACGTACGAGCCCACCCGCGCGAGGGAGGGGAACGCGGCCTCGAGCGCGGTCAGCACCGGCAGCAGCCTCGGCGTCGAGAGCGTCATCGCATCGCCGTCGAGCAGGAACACCCGCCGCGTGTCGGGGAACCGGCGGCCCGCCTCGGCCACGTCGGCGAGCACGTCGGGGAGCGGGCGTGCGGCGAAGGTCTTGCTGCGGTACATCGCGCAGTAGGTGCACTCGTTGTGGCTGCACCCCAGGGTGACCTGGAGGAGGAACGAGTCGGCCTCGGACGGCGGACGGTAGACGGGACCGACGAGACGCATGCGGGGCGGACCAGGGATGGAC
>CAZJJQ010000545.1:0-3231 GCA_964546345.1 uncultured Planctomycetales bacterium | reverse complement strand
GGGTCCGGGTCCTCGTGCACCTCCGTGAAGAGCGCGTCGATCCCCACCGCGGCCGCGGCGCGTGCGAGCGCGGGGACCTCGCTGCGGTCGCCGCCCGAGCGGTCGCCGAGGCCGCCCGGCCGCTGCACCGCGTGGGTGGCGTCGAAGCACACGGGCACGCCCAGGGCCCGCATGGCCGGGAGCGACCGGAAGTCCACGACGAGGGCGCCGTAGCCGAACGTCACGCCCCGCTCGGTGAGGAGGATGTCGCGGCACCCGCCCTCACGGAGCTTCCCGACGACGTTCTTCATGTCCCACGGGGCCATGAACTGCCCCTTCTTGACCGCGACGGCCTTCCCGGTGGCCGCAGCCGCGAGCAGCATGTCGGTCTGCCGACAGAGGAACGCGGGCACCTGGAGGACGTCCACGACCTGCCCGACCGCGGCCGCCTCGGCGGCCGCGTGGAAGTCGGTGAGCACGGGCACCCCGATCGTCCGCTTCACGTCCTCGAGGATGCGCAGCCCCTCCTCGAGGCCCGGCCCGCGGAACGAGGCGCCGCTCGAGCGGTTCGCCTTGTCGTACGACGACTTGTAGCAGAACGTCACCCCGGAGCGGGCGGCGATGTCGCGCAGGCGCTCCGCGTGCCGGAGCGCGTGGTCGCGCGACTCGATCACGCAGGGGCCCGCGATCCAGAGGAGGGGGCGCCCCTCCCCCACCACGACGGGCCCCACGCGGCACGGCGACACGACGACGGGGGCGGAGGGGCTCACCGGGGAGACGCCTTCGACGGCGGCTTGCGGAGCTTCGTCGCGGGGGCCTTCGCCGCCGGTCTGCGGGCCTTCGTCGCCGGAGCCTTCGTCGCCGGAGCCTTCGTCGCCGGAGCCGTTCCCGCCGCCTGCGCGCCCGCCGGACGCCGCAGCGCGGGCCTCCGCGACTCGCCGCGGACCAGGTCCGCGAACGTCTCGCGCCGCCGGGCCACCCCGTACCGGTCGCCGTCCACGAGGATCTCCGGAGGGCGCGTGCGGGCGTTGTACTGGCTCGTCATGACGAACCCGTAGGCGCCCGCGCTCATCACCGCGAGCAGGTCCCCGGCCTTCGTCTCGGGCGGGAAGGGCCGGTCCTTCGCGAGGAAGTCGCCGGACTCGCAGACGGGGCCGACGATGTCGTGCAGCGGCAGGTCCGGCTCGGTGCCGATCGGCGGGGGAGGCTTCCCGACGACGGGCCAGATGCGGTGGTGCGACCCGTAGAGGCTCGGCCGGATGAGGTCGTTCATCCCCGCGTCCACGATCACGAACCGCTTGTCGCCCGACACCTTCCGGTAGAGCACGCGCGTGAGCAGCACGCCCGCGTTCCCGACGATCACCCGTCCCGGCTCGAGGACCAGCCGGAAGCCCTTGCCTCTCAGGACCGGCTCGACCGCCCGCGCGTACGCCTCGATGGCGGGCGCCGCGGTGTCCTTGTAGTAGATGCCGAACCCGCCGCCCATGTCGATCCACGCGAGCGACGGGGCGTCCTTGCGGATCCGCTCGGCCAGCGCGACCGTGCGCTCGAGCGCCTGCACGTAGGGCTCCACCGTGGTGAGCTGCGACCCGATGTGGCACTGGAGCGCGCGCAGCTCGAGGGAGGGGAGCGAGAGCGCGCGCCGTGCGAGCGCCTCGCCCCGCTCGATGTCCACGCCGAACTTCGACTCCTTCTTGCCCGTCGAGATGTACGTATGCGTCTTCGGATCGACGTCGGGGTTCAGGCGGATCGCCACCCCCGCGCGCCGACGCATCCGCGCCGCCACGGCCGCGAGGACCTCGAGCTCCTCCTCGCTCTCGACGTTGAAGAACAGGATCCCGGCGCGGATGGCCTGCTCCATCTCGGCCACCGTCTTCCCCACCCCCGCGAACACGATGGTCCTCGGGTCGGCACCCACCTTGCGCACGCGCTCGAGCTCCCCGCCCGAGACGACGTCGAACCCGGCGCCCGCCTTCCGGACCACCTCGAGCAGCGCCAGGGTGCCGTTGGCCTTGAGCGCGAAGCAGATCAGGGGGTCGAGCGCGGCGAACGCGTCGCGGAGCTTGCGGACGTGCTCGACCACGGTCTGCTTGCTGTAGACGTAGGCCGGGGTCCCCACCTCCTGCGCGAGGAGGTCGAGGGGCACGCCCTCGCACCAGAGACGGCCGTCCTTGTGGTGGAAGTAGTCCAAGAGGAACCTCGCGGGAAGTCGAACGGGGATCGGGGAGGATACATGGACGGTCGGAGGAGCAGGGGGGCGGCGGGGGCCGGGTCCGTCCCCCCGCCGCCCCCCACCTCCTCCGGCCTGCCCGCGCCTGCCGATGTCCTGGGTCCCTCCGGAGCCGTGGGGCACCCGCCCCCACCCCCGCCGCGACGGGGCCCCCCCCGCCGACCCGAGGCCGTCCGTCGGCGCGCAGCGGCCCGCCCTTCCCTTCCCCCGCACGCCGTTCCCCCCGAGAGTGCGACCGTGCCCGCCGCCTCCCCCCTCGCCACGATCTCGCGCGAGCTCTCGGCGGCGCTGTCGGGGCTGAGGTTCCGCGCGCCGGTCGCGTACGTCTACGACCCGCTCGACTACGCCCGCGCGCCGCACGAGGCCTACCTCGCGCGCTACGGACGCGGTCCCGTCGCGTGCCTGTGGCTCGGGATGAACCCCGGGCCGTTCGGCATGGCGCAGACGGGCGTGCCCTTCGGCGACGTGACCCTGGTGCGCGACTGGCTCGGCGTCTCGGGGGAGGTCCGACGACCGGAGCGCGAGCATCCCAAGCGGCCGGTGCTCGGGTTCGCGTGCCCGCGACGCGAGGTGTCGGGCTCGCGGCTGTGGGGCTTCGCGCGCGCGAGGTTCCGGACGCCCGCGGCGTTCTTCGCGCGGTTCTTCGTCGCGAACTGGTGCCCCCTGGCCTTCGTGGAGGCGTCGGGGGCGAATCGCACGCCGGACAAGCTGCCGGAGGAGGAGCGCGCGCCCCTCGTCGCGGCCTGCGATCTCGCGCTGGCCCGGACCGTGGAGGCGCTCCGGGTGCGCCAGGTCGTGGGCGTGGGCGCGTTCGCGGCGGCGAGGGCGCGCGTGGCGCTCCGGGGGACGGACGTGCGCATCGACGCGATGCCGCACCCGAGCCCGGCGAGCCCGGCGGCCAATCGGGGATGGGACGCGCTCGCGGCGAAGGCGCTGCGCGATGCGGGGATCGAGGTGCCCGGAGCGTGAGCGGGGGGCGCCCTCTCCGCGAGCGCGCGGGGCCGGCCGTCAGGCGACCGGGG
>CAZJJQ010000544.1:0-3234 GCA_964546345.1 uncultured Planctomycetales bacterium | reverse complement strand
AGGTGGGGGGCGGCGGGGGGAGGGGCGCGGTCGAGAGCGCGGCGGGCGCCGCGGACGCCAGCAGCGCGATCGCGACGTCGGCCCCGAGCACGAGCGCGCCGGCCTCGGCGGGCAGACGCAGGAAGGCGGGCGTGCCCACGTAGCCGAGCACGAACAGGACGAGCCCCGCCACGAAGGCGACGCCCGCCGCGCGGACGCGGAGCCCCGCCCGCGGGGCGAACGCCTCGGCGAGCACCGGGAACGCCAGGACGTAGTGGACCGGCCAGGCGTAGCGCGTGATCAGGACCGGCAGCATCCCGCCCACGGCGAAGGCGGCGCGGAACGCAGGGGACGCCGGGTCGCGCAGCCGCGTCCAGCCGAGCAGGATCGCCAGCAGCACCGCGGCGCCGGCGACGCCGAACGCGCCCCGATCGACGTCCCGGCTCTGCGCGTCGGTGAGGGCCGGCCGGCCGCCCGTGAACGCGGCGCCGCTCGCCCAGCCCGTGACGGTCGCGAGCACGCGGCGCACCCCCTGGTTCTTGTGCGTGTGCTCGTCGATGCCGTAGTCGCGGTCGAGGTCCGCGAGCCGGCCCGGCTCCGCGGCGTAGACGTCGCGGCCGACCTCGAGCCACCGCGCGGTCACCTCCCTCGCGCGCGCGGGCCCGAGCGCGAGCGCCGGGACGACGACGAACGCGAGGAGGAGGCCCGCGAGCAGCCCCGCGGGGAAGCGCAGGGCGGCCGCGCGCTCCCCGGCGAGGAACCGCCGCAGGCACGCGACGCCCACCATCCCGGCGAGGAGGAGCGGCGTCAGCCGGAGCGCGACGCCGAACGCGAGGAGGAGGCCTGCGGAGACGTCGCGGCCCCTGCGCAGGCACACGAGCGAGCCCCCCTGGGAGGCGAGGAGGAGCGTCGCGACCTGGCCTCGCTGCAGGCACTGCCCCACGAACGGCGCGCAGAGGGCGAGCGCGACCCCCGTCGAGAGCCAGGGCGTCCGCGGACCGAAGGTGCGCGCGGTGGCCACGCCGGCCGCGGCCAGCGCCGCGACGGAGAGGGCGTACCAGACGAGCGCGGCGTCGGGGACGGGCAGGCGCGTCAGCGGCGCGAGCACCACCGCGAGGAACGGCGGGTAGACGTACCGCCAGCCGCGCGGGCTCTTCGCGTCGTACGGATCGGCGCCGCGCCCGAGCGCCTCCGCGGCGGCGGTGTACACCGTGAAGTCGGTGCGGTGACGCTTGAGCCCGCGGTCGAGGCGCGCGCGCTCGCGGACGTCGAACCACCCGAACGCCGCGGCGGCGAGGAGGAGGGCGGCGACGACGATCCAGCGGGTCCCGCGCATGGCGGGCCCACGCTATCCGCGGCGGGTCGGGGTGGCACGATCCTTCGGGCGGCGCGGGTCCGGCCGGCTGCCGGGACTACTTGAAGGGGACGACGAGGATCGCCGAGGCGCGCCGGTCGCCGCGCTTGAGGTTCACGAAGAACGTGCGGCCGCTCGGCGCCGAGTTGAAGGTGCCGGCCACCTCCGCGGGCGAGGTGACGGGCTTGCCGTCCACGTCGAGCAGCAGGTCCCCCGCCACCAGGCCGGCGATGTCGGCGCTCGAGCCGGGGGTCACCGTCGCAACGAGCACCGCGCCCGGCGCGGGCAGGAGGGAGAGGCCGATGCCCGGCCGGTTGCCGGGGAGCGCCCGCGCGGGAGGCGCCGACGGGGCGGCGCGCGGCGCGGGGGGCGCGGGGGGCGTGGGGAGGACCGGCGCCGGCGACGGCAGGTCGAGGTCGGGCGCGTACGTCATGGACGGCTCGTCCGCGACGGGCGCCGGGGGCGCCGGCTTGGCGGGGCGACTGGCCGCGCCCAGGTTGCGGTCGAGGAGCCGCTGCACCTCGTCGGCGGGCACGGTGAACGCGATGCCGCGCGCGCTCGGATGGATCGCGCAGTTGATCCCGATCAGGTTGCCGTCGAGGTTGAGCAGCGCGCCGCCGGAGTTGCCCTGGTTGATGGACGCGTCCGTCTGGATGAGGTTGCGGATCGTGACGCCGGACGAGATCGCCGCCGTGCGGTTGATCGCCGAGACGATGCCGACGGTCACGCTGTCGCCGAGGCCGTACGGGTTGCCGATGGCGATGGCCGTCTCGCCGACCATGATCCCGCAGGTGGAGCAGAGGCCGACGTAGGGCGCCCCCGCGTCCGTCGCGATGCGGAGCAGGGCCAGGTCGTGCGCCGGATCGTCCTCGAGGAGGCGCGCCGCGTAGACCTTCCCGCGCGTGGGCCCGTTGGCGCGGGAGAACTCGACGCTGATGCGGGCGGCGCCCCGCACGACGTGGCTGTTCGTGACCAGGTAGCCGTCGGGGTGCACCATCACCCCGCTGCCGGAGCCGCGGATGGCCTGCGACATCCACCCGCGACCGCTGCCGCCGTCGGTCGTGATGTTGACGACCGCGGGCGCCGAGCGCTCGACGGCCGAGACGACGGCGGTCCGACGGACGGTGGAGGCGTACTCGGCCTGGACCTTGGCGTTCCAGCCGAAGCCGAGCCCGGCGAGGCCGACTCCGGCGAGGACGACGGAGCCGAGCGAGGGGCGCAGGTGCATGGGGACTCCGCTTCGGGTCAGGCCGGACTCCGGCGATTCGTACGGGTAGATCGGTTCGCCGACGGGTCGGTCTATACCCGGGGGGAGAGGGATCCCCGGGAGGATCGAGGGGGGCGCGGGGGGAGGACCCGGGCTTCGTAGAACGTCAGGGTGAGGCGCCACCGTCCCCGGACCCTTCGCAGGGACGAACGCCCAGACGCCACGCGGGCACGAAGGTGATCGAACAGACCCGGCGCGAGCCGGTCGTAGTCGGTCGCGGTGACCGTCCGATGGAGGACGACGCGGGGATGCAGCGCGAAGCCCGAGAACGCGCGGACGAGCTCGGGGCCGTCCACCCAGCCCGTGGCGAGGAACCAGAGCCGGCCTCCCGGCGTCAGGTGGCGGGCGGCGGCCCGCGCCAGCCGGCGCAGGTGCCGCAGGCCGTCCGGACCTCCCCACCGCGCGAGCGGGAGCGGGACGCGGGAGGGGCACTGGGGCAGGTTCGCGACGATCACGTCGAAGCGCCGCCCCCGCACGGGCGCGAACAGGTCCCCCACCCGTGTCTCGACGGGAAGGCCGAGCCGCCGCGCGTGGGCCCGCGTCGCCCGCACCGCGGCGGGATCGAGGTCGGTGGCGACGACGGGGGCCGCGCCGCGGCGCGCGAGGTCGAGGGCGAAGAGGCCGGCGCCGCAGC
>CAZJJQ010000543.1:0-3237 GCA_964546345.1 uncultured Planctomycetales bacterium | reverse complement strand
GCAGGAACATCTTCCCCGCGCCGAACAGGTCGCCCACGATCCGCATGCCCGCCATGAGCGGCCCCTCGATGACGTCGAGCGGCCGGGCGGCGGAGAGGCGGGCCTCCTCCACGTCGACCTCGACGTGGTCGGCGATCCCGTGCACGAGCGCGTGGGCGAGCCGGTCGGCCACGGGCGCCCGGCGCCAGGCGTCGTCCTTCACGGTCTCGCGCCGCCCGCCCTTCGTGCGGTCGGCGTAGGCGATCAGCCGCTCGGTCGCGTCCTTGCGCCGCGCGAGGATCACGTCCTCGACGAGCTCGAGCAGGTCGCCCGGGATCTCCTCGTAGACCGCGAGCTGGCCCGCGTTCACGATGGCCATGTCGAGGCCCGCGCGGATCGCGTGCCAGAGGAAGACGGAATGCATGGCCTCGCGGACCGGGGCGTTCCCCCGGAACGAGAACGACACGTTGCTGATGCCGCCGCTCGTCTTGGCGCCCGGGAGCGTCGCCTTGATCTCTCGCACCGCCTCGATGAACTCCACGGCGTAGCGATCGTGCTCCTCGATGCCGGTCGCCACGGTCAGCACGTTCGGGTCGAAGATCAGGTCCGCCGGCGGGAAGCCCGCCCGCTCCGTCAGAAGGGCGTACGCGCGGCGGCAGATCTCGACCTTGCGGTCGCGGTCCGTGGCCTGGCCCCGCTCGTCGAACGCCATGACCACGGCGGCCGCCCCGTGCCGTCGCAGGATCCGCGCCTGGCGCAGGAGCTCGGCCTCGCCCTCCTTCAGGCTGATCGAGTTCACCACGCACTTGCCCTGGAGGCACTCGAGGCCCGCCTCGAGCACCGCGAAGCGGCTGCTGTCGATCATGATCGGCACCCGCGCCACCTCGGGCTCGGACGCCACGAGCCGGAGGAAGCGGGTCATCGCCGCGGGGCCGTCGATCATCGCCTCGTCGAAGTTCACGTCGATCAGGTTCGCGCCCGCCGACACCTGCTGCCGCGCCACCGAGACCGCCGCCTCGTAGTCACCCGCCCGCACGAGGGAGGCGAACTTCGGCGAGCCCGTGACGTTCGTGCGCTCCCCCACCACGGCGAAGAAGCCGCCGGGCGCCAGCCGGAGGGGCTCGAGGCCGGAGAGGCGCGTCACGTGCTCGTCGCGCGGGGGCGGCGGGGGCCGCGGAGGCATGCCGTGGACCGCCTCGACGATCGCGCGGATGTGGTCGGGCGTCGTGCCGCAGCAGCCCCCCACCACGTTCAGCCAGCCGCGGGCGGCGAAGCCCCGCAGGTCGGCGGCGAGGCGCTCGGGCGTCTCGTCGTAGCCCCCGAACGCGTTCGGCAGCCCCGCGTTCGGGTAGCAGAGGATCGCGGTGTCGGCGATCCGGGCGAGCTCCTCCACGTGCGGCGCCATCTCCCGCGCGCCCAGCGCGCAGTTGATGCCCACGGCCTGCGGGCGCGCGTGCGCGACGGAGTTCCAGAACGCCTCCACGGTCTGCCCCGAGAGCGTACGCCCCGACGCGTCGGTGATCGTCACGGAGATCCACACCGGCGGACGCTCGGCCTCGGGGACGCCCTCGAGCGCCTCGTCGATCGCCACGAGGCACGCCTTGAGGTTGAGCGTGTCGAAGGACGTCTCGGGCAGCAGGAGGTCCACGCCACCCTCGAGCATCCCCTCCACCTGCTCGCGATACGCGGCCACCAGCTCGCGGAACGTCACCGCGCGGAACGCGGGGTCCTCCACCTTCGGCGACATCGACGCCGTGCGGTTCGTGGGCCCGATGGACCCGGCCACGAAGCGCGGTCGCGACGGGTCCTCGGCCGTCACGCGGTCGGCGGCCCGGCGCGCGATCCGCGCCGCCTCCACGTTCAGCTCGCGCACCACGTCCTCCAGGCCATAGTCGGCCTGCGCGATGCGCGTCGCCGTGAAGGTGTCGGTCTCGATCACGTCCGCCCCCGCGCGCAGGTACGCGAGGTGGATCTCCTCGATGGCCTGCGGCTGGGTGAGGACCAGGAGATCCGTGTTCCCCTTCACGTCCTTCCCGTGCGCCGCGAAGCGTGCGCCCCGCCAGGCCGTCTCGTCGAATCGACGGGCCTGCACCATGGTGCCCATCCCGCCGTCGAGCACGACGATGCGCGCGGCGAGGAGCTCCCGGAGCTGACGGCGGCGGTCGGCGGCGGGTGTGCTCACGGGACCTCGGGGGCGGGGCCCGTCGGGGGGCGCAGGGCGGAAGGGGGGATGGAGGTCGGGGGGCGGCGGGCCCCCCCCCCCGGGGGGGGGGCCCGGGGGGGGGGGGGGGGGGGGGGGGGGGGGGGGGGGGGGGCCGAGCGCGCCGAGGAACCGCTCCGCGGCCTCCACGCGGCCGAAGGGCAGGCTCAGCTGGAAGCCCTGGACGCGGTGGCGGATGCGCTCGGCCATCTCGACCGCGATCTCGGCCCCCACACGTCGCTGACCCTCCGCGTCGGGCACGGCGGCGAGCCGGGCGCGGACCGCGTCGGGCACGCTGACGCCGGGCACCTCCGTCGCGAGGAACTCGGCGTTGCGGACGCTCTGGAGCGGCCAGATGCCCGCGAGGACGGGGATGGAACGCCCCGAGGGGAGGCGGTCGAGGAACCGGAACAGCGCCTCCGCGTCGAACACGGGCTGCGTGATCGCATACTCGGCGCCGGCGTCCACCTTCCACCGCCAGCGTTCGATCTCGCGGTCGAGGTTCGTCGCGGTGGGGTTGAGGCCGACGCCGAGCACGAAGCCGGCCGAGGGCCCCGTCACGTTGCCGGCGAGGTCCTGGCCGCGATTGAGGCGGGCGCCCACGTTGACGAGGCCGATGGCGTCGAGGTCGAACACCGCCGTGGCCTCCGGGTAGTCGCCGAGGATCGGCGGGTCGCCCGTGATCAGCAGGAGGTTGCGGACGCCGAGCGCCGACGCGCCGAGCAGGTCGGCCTGGAGGCCGAGGAGGTTGCGGTCCCGACAGCACGTGTGGAGCACCGCCTCGACCGCGGCTTCGCGCTGGATCCGCACGGCGAGGGCGAGAGGGCTCATCTTCGCCGCCGCCCGCGCGCCGTCGGGGATGTTGATGGCGGTGACGCCGAGCGCGGCGCAGCGTTTCGCCTTGGCGAGCACGGGCTCGAGGTCGCATCCGCGCGGCGGGAGCAGCTCGACGAGGATCGGGAACGCGTCCGTCGCGAGGGCGTGCCCGAGCGCGCTGCGGCGTGCGAGGGGCGGCGGCTCCACGCCGACGGCGGGCGCCGCGGCCGCGGGCAGGGCTC
>CAZJJQ010000542.1:0-3243 GCA_964546345.1 uncultured Planctomycetales bacterium | reverse complement strand
GCTCACCCTGCTGCTGGTCGTCCTGGTCCTGGTGCCCGCGGGCATCCTGGGGTGGTTGGGGGTTCGGGGGACCGATCGATTCGAGGCGGAGCTCCGGGAACGTCTCCAGCAGGAGCTGGACCAGCACGGAGTGGTCTTGGAGAGGGCGCTCGAGGAGTGGTCGCTGAGCGCCTCGATCGACGCGGATCTGCGCGTGAAGGCGGCGGCGGAGCTGCTGGCGAGGCGGCTACCCTTCGTCCCGGCGGGGCAGGCCCTGGCGGAGGCCAAGGCCCGGGGGCGGCCGGATGCGGACTTCGCGCCCGACTCGAGGTTCGACCGGCTGTGGCATCCCGACGTCGTCGGTCTCCGCATCCTCGATGCCAGCGGGCGCCCCGTGCTGCCGGTTCTCTTCGAGCCCGACGGCGGAGGGAAGGGGCGCATCGACGCCGAACGCCTGTTCGCCGACCTGGCCCGAGAGGCCGAAGTGGCGGCATTCGGGCGGGGGGATCGCGCACGCGCGCTCGAGGTCTGGCATGACGCGGCGACCCGCTTCACGGAACCCTCGTGGAAGGCGCGGGCCGAGGTCGAGGCCGTGTCCCTGGTGGCGGCGACGGAGGCCGCGCCCGACGTCGAGGCGCTCGTGAACCAGCTCGAGGCCCGCTTCCCCGCGGAGGTGCTCGACCGTGTGGGCCGTCCCTGGGCGCTGCTCCTGATGCGCGGCGCGCCCACATCGCAGGCCGCCGCCGCGCGCCTTCGGGCGCTCGAGGCGCGAGGGGCCCTCTCCGAGATCCCGCTGACGGAGCAGGAGCGCGAGCGGATCGACGATCTCCTCGGTGCACGGATCCCGGCGTCCGGCATCGAGAACCCCGTGCGGGAGGTCCGTCGGTCCCCGCTTCCGGGAGGGCTCGTCCTCGAGGTGACGCGGCGGTGGCCGAGTTCCGTCGCCGGGCCCGCTGGGGCCGCCTACGACGGGTTGCACCGATCCGGGCCGAAGACCCTGAACATGGAGTTCGTGCGGGGATCGTTGCGCCCCGGGAGTCCCTTCGGCTTCGAGCCATCGGTGCTTCGCACGCCGCTTCGGAAGGCCGTCCGCCTACCGGACGTGGATGGGCGTGGCGCCTGGGTCGTGCTGAGCCACCGCGACGAGGCCTCGCTGCTCGCGGACGTGATGCGATCCCGGCGATGGACCGTCGTCGGCGTCCTCTCGCTCGTCGGCGCGATCGGGCTCGGCCTCCTCGTGGGCCGCTCCGCCCTCGCGCGCGAGCGCGAGGCGCGTCGCCTGAAGGACGACTTCCTCGCCAACGTCTCCCACGAGCTGCGCACGCCGCTGACGAGCGTGTGCCTGCACGCGGACCTGCTCGCGGAGCCGGGGCTCGCCGAGCCGCAGCGGCGCGCGCATGCGGAGGTGGTCAGGGCGGAGGGGGCTCGGCTGTCCGCGCTCGTGGACGACCTCCTCGACTTCGCCGCGCTCGAGCGAGGGTCGCGTCGGCTGGAGCCGGAGCCTGTGGATCTGGCCGCCGCCGCCGAGCGGGCGATCGCGCCGTTTCGGGTGCTGGCGGATCGGGAGGGGGCGTCGCTCACCCTGGACCTGGCGCCGGGAGAGCTGCTTGCGATGGCCGATCCGCACGCGCTCGGGCGCATCCTGTCGAATCTCGTGGGCAACGCGTGGAAGCACGGTCGGCCGTCGCGGGATGGGGGCCCCGGGCGGCTCGCGGTCCGCGTGGGGGCGGCCGATGGCCGTCCCGCGATCGACGTCGTGGACGACGGGCCGGGGATTCCGGCGGCCGAGCGGGGGCACCTGTTCGAGCGGTTCCGGCGGGGCCTCGCCGCGGGGAAGACGCGCGGGGTGGGGCTGGGGCTCGCGCTCTCGCGAGACCTCGCGCGGGCGCTGGGGGGAGACCTTGTGGTGGCCGAAGACCCCACGCGGACTGTGTTCCGGCTTACGCTGCCTGCCGTGCCCCCGCCGCCCCCTGACTCCACGACCGGGATCCCCGCGTGAGCGTGGCCCCGAAGATCCTGCTCGTCGAGGACGAGGCGCCGATCCGCCTCGGGCTGACGGAGCGGCTGACGGCGGAGGGGTATCGCGTCGTCGCCGTCGAAGGGGTGAAGGCCGCCGTCGCGGCGCTCGCGGGGCACCCGGACCTCATCGTGCTCGACCGGCGCCTGCCCGACGGCGAGGGGCTCGACGTGCTGCGGGCGGCGCGGAGGGGGCCGCATCGGCCGGCGGTGATCGTGGTGAGCGCGCGCGGCATGGCGGAGGATCGCGTCGAGGGGCTCGAGGACGGTGCGGACGACTACGTGACGAAGCCGTTCCACCTGCGGGAGCTGCTCGCGCGGATCAAGGCGGTGCTCGGGCGCGGGTCGCCCGGGGCCGGCGAGGGCGGGCGGCATCTCGCGAGCGGCGCGATCACCCTCGATCTGGGCGCGCGCACGGCGAAGGTGGGCCGCAAATCCGTGGAGCTGACGAAGCTCGAGTTCGATCTGCTCGTGTACCTGATCCGGGGCGCGGGGCGCGCAATCGATCGGAAGGAGCTCCTCGACCGCGTGTGGGGGTACGACCGCTATCCGACGACGCGCACCGTGGACTTCCACGTGCTGTCGCTGCGCAAGAAGCTCGGCCCCTCCGCCTCCGCCCCCCTGGTGACCGTGCCCGGCGTCGGCTACCGCTTCGACGCGCCGCCCCCCGCCTGACGGGGGGGGCTCCGCCGGCTGCCGCAAGCCGTTGGAGGGACGCGGCTTCCGGCGGACCGCCAACCAAGATCCTCTGAGACTTCTTGTGAGCGGTGCGCCGGCGATCTCTCGCGGCGGGCTCACGAAGGTCTAGCAGCGGCCTAGCACGCGGAGGGCGTCGGAGGGGCATCCTTCCTTCCGTGGAGAACGTCCCATGCGCCGAGTCCTGATCCCCGTCCTCGTCGCGAGTCTCGCGCTCGCTTCGCTTTCGCTTGTGCTCGCCCCCCGCGCCTCCGCCGGGGACACGTCCGACGACCAGAGTCCCGCCGCCCAGGCCTATCGCGACGCGTGGTGGGCGGAGACGGGGGGCGGCAACCTCAACACCGCCATCGAGGGGTACACGAAGGCCGCCGATGCCGAGGGGCCCGCGTCCGTGAAGGCGCGTGCGCTGTACCGCAAGGCCGTCGTGCTCCAGCGCATCGGGAAGACCGAGGAGGCGATCCGCACGCTCGAGCGGCTCGCGAAGGACCACCCGGGGGAAGCGGCCCTTCAGACCGATGCGCGCGCGCGGCTCGCCGAGTGGACCGCGGTGGA
>CAZJJQ010000541.1:0-3249 GCA_964546345.1 uncultured Planctomycetales bacterium | reverse complement strand
GCCCCTGCGCCGCGGGCGAGGCCTGCGCGGGCGGCCTGTGCTCGATGTGCCCACCCGGCCAGACCGCCTGCGTCACCGCGGGCGGCGCGGGGATGTGCGTCGACACGCGGAGCGACCCCATGAACTGCGGCGCCTGCAACCGCCCGTGCCCGCCTGCGACGCCGACGTGCATGATGGGCGCCTGCCGCTGAAGGGGAGCGGTCAGCCGGCGTCGGGCGCGGGCCCGGCGCCCGTGTCCGGGGGGGCGCCCGCGGGAGCGCCCGGGGCGACGAGGGCGCCGTCTTCCCAGCGCTCTTCGCGCTCGACGTTGCCGGCGCGGTCGTAGACGACGCAGCGGCCGTGGCGCTTGCCGGCGCGGTACTCGGCCACGGACTCGAGGCGGCCGTCGTCGTAGTACTCTTTGGCGGTGCCTTCGAGCGCGCCGCGGACGTAGTGGAGCTCGGCCTGCACGACCCCCGTGGGGTAGTAGGTCGTGGTGGGCCCGTGGAGCGCGTCGGCGTCGTAGGTCTCGGTCGCGTAGAGGACGCCCGTCGTGTAGAACATCCGCCCGGGGCCCTGCTTCACGCCGTCTTTGTAGGTGGCCTCGCAGCACACGCGGCCGCTCTCGAAGTAGTGCCGGACGAGCCCGTCGGGGGGAGGCGTGGGGGGTGCATCGGACGGCATGGCGTGGGAGTGGAAGGAAGATCCTCCCGCGGGGGTGTGGGCGTCAACGCTTATGGGCCGAAGCCCAGACGGAAGGCGTCGAGACGGGACGACAGCTCCGCCTCGGGGTCCTCCTGGTCACCACGCCATCGGCTCGGGCCCAGGCCAAACATCGTGTGGAAAGGGGGATGGTTCGTGTCGCTGACACGGTCGAGGAAGCGAACGACGTGTGCGCGGTGTCTGGGGCTGGCGATGGCGGCGAGCTCGCAGCCCAGAACGTAGGGCCCCGTCTGGTCGTAGGTGAGCCCACGCTCGTAGACATCGTCGGCGTAGCGGCGATCGTCCGTGGGTTCGAGGTAGCGGTCGAAGACGTGCGCGAGGTCGGCGAGGTCGCGCTCTCGCTCGCCGCCAACGCTGTCGAGCCAGGCGATCATCTTCAACGCGACCAGGACCGGGAGGCGCGGGACGAGCACGGACGTCGCGGAGGAGAGGAGGATGGGGTCCGCGTGCTCGAACGCGAGGTCGAAGCCCTCGACGCTCATGACGAAACCGCTCCTGGGCCACGTGATCGAGCCTGCGGCGACGTGGGTCGGCGATGCGGGGACGAGGTCGATCTTGACGCCCCGGGGGCTCCACCAGCGGTGCTCCAACCGAGCGTCTCGATGCCACTCCGGGAGTCGCGCGGGGGAGGCGTCGACCTCGTCGAAGTCCGCCGCGACGGTGAGGTCGAGGTCGCTCGTATGACGCCAGTCCATGGGGACGATGCGGAGGCCGAGCGCGGCGGCGCCGATGAGCCGGATCGGGCGGTCGGGCCACGCGTCGATCAGCCCGGTCAGCGCGTCGACCTGTGCTGGGGGGAAGACGCTCACGGAGGGGGCAGCGCCCTCTCGCGGAACTCCGCAGCGGCCTCCAAGGCGCGGTCGTTGTTCTCCATGAGCAGCTCGGCCCAGGCCAGGAGCGGATGGATGGTGTCCCGAGTCATGCCCTCCAGGCTGATCTCCCCCAACGTCCGGAGCACCACGATCGAGCCATCGCGGCCCGGGACGACGCGGAGGCGGCGGGCCAGGTCGTCGGGGACATCACGCAGGTGGACCACGGTTGCTCCTCCTCGATAGTGAGGGGCGACGCGCCACGCCGCCGACGCGCCGCCCCACCGCCAGGGGCCGCAGGTGTCGAGCCTTGGGGTGAGCATCGCTTCGAGCGCGTTCGGGTCCTGCTCCCGTGCGTGGAAGTGCCCCACCAGGAGCCTCGGACGCACGAGGTCGTGGTAACCGACGCGCCAGCGCTCGATGGCCTCCTGCCACCCTTGCGGTCGCCAGAGGTAGCCGCGCTCCGTGCGCAGCAGGGCGCGGTCGTGGACGAGCCGGGCGAGCGCGTCGACGACGGCCTGGGTGCTCACCTCCGCCCGCGCCGCGATCGTGCGGAGCGGCTCGTGCGCGAGCGAGGGCTTCGCCAACAGCGCGAAGAGCGTCTGGTACCCGGGGAGGCGGAGCCCCTTCTCGTGCGCGGCGACCCGTGGCGCACGACGACCCTCCACCATCGCGATGTACCGCTCGGCGAGGTCGACGCGGCAGTTTCCCGGCAGGTCGACGTAGTTCACACCGCGCTCGGCGAGGAGGTGACCGAGGGAAGCAGGGATCTCCGGAGCAAAGAAGACCCACGTCCCTCCCCGCTGCTCGATCAGCCGCAGGTAGCGGTCGACCGTCGGCCGACTGAGGTTCATGCGCGAGTGGGCAACGCGCAGCTCGAATCCGCGTTGGGGGGTTTTCAGGGAAATCCGCGGCACCGCCCGCCCGTCCGCGACGATCGGCTCCAGGGAGTCGATCCCGCGCACGAAGGGCAGGTCACGCAGACGCGCAAGGTAGGGTTCCAGCTCGTTCATGAAGGGGATGTCATTCCCGTAGCGAATGTTATCTAATAACATACGGACCCATCAGGATGACAACCACCGGCGCATCGAATGGGTCTTGATTCGTGGCGCGCGCTCCGATGGAAGTGCCGAAGGCGATGACGCTCCGGCACCGACAAGCCCTCGCGGCCGCGCTGGCCGTGCTCCTCGCCGCGCTGGCGGTCGCGCTCCTGCGCGGACGTCGCCCTTCGGCCCCGGCCCAACCTCGCGGCGAGGCACCCGCGGTCGAGCTCATGCCCGGCCAGGACAACGACCTCGAGGCCATGCTGGGCCGCGGCGTCGCGCTCCCCGGCGGGTGCCGCTACACGGGCGCCGACCTCGGCCCCCGACGCGTCACCGCGGGCTACGTGTGCCCGGGCGCAAACCCCACCCACGTTCTCGCCCTCCACGTCGGCGACCGGGGGCAGACCTTCGACGCCTACGCGGGGCGCCTCGGGGTGGTCACGTCGCCGGGCTTTCCCAGGGCCCTCCGGGAGGCCCTCGTCGAGCGCGTCGGCCCCCGCACGCAGCGCCTCCAGTGGCGCGTCCGGGACGAGGCCTACCCGTGGCACGCGCGTGTGTCGGGCGGCGCCCCGCCACCGCCCGAACCCCCGCCCTCCCCGCGGCGCCCTCCTCCGCGCTCCACGGTCCCCTCGCAGACCGCTCCCCCCGCGCCGCCCGTGGACGCGGCGCCGCCGCCCGCGCCCCCCACGCCGCCG
>CAZJJQ010000540.1:0-3253 GCA_964546345.1 uncultured Planctomycetales bacterium | reverse complement strand
CCCCGGTAGATGACGAAGCACCCGGCCGTCTCGAACACGTGGATCTCCCGCAGCGGGAGGCCCGTCCCCTGCAGGCGGTCCCAGATCCAGATCGCGATGTTCTCGGCGGAGGGGATCGGGATCGTCTCGTTGAGGTAGGTGTGGTCGAGCGGCTCGATCACCCGCTCCTTCACCACCCGCTTGACCAACGCGAAGTCGATGGCCAGGCCGGTGGAAGGGTCCACCGGCGCCTCGCAGAGCACCCGGAGCCGGTAGGTGTGGCCGTGGAGGCGCTCGCACTTCCCGGCGTAGTTCGGGAGGTTGTGGGCGGCGTCGAAGTCGTACTCGGTGGCGACGATCACGGGCCTGGTTCCTTCGGGGCCTCCCACCATACGGCCGCGGCGCCGGAGCGCCCCGTGCCGGGGGACCCGGGTCGGAGACGGGCCCCGTCCGACCCCCAGGTCCGACGGGAAGTCCATCCGCAGCCGTCGTCGTGGCCTACAATCCGCCCCGGCAGCTTCGTGCCCGGTGCCTGGGCACGCCGCGGAGGACGTCCTCGATGCTTCGATTCGGCGCCCGATCGGCCGGTCTCCTGCTGCTCGCCACCCTGGCGACCACCGCGGCGAGGGTGCCCGACGCCCGCGCGGGCGATCCCCCCGTGAAGCGGGCCCGCATCGACCTCACGTGCACCGGCGAGGCCGTGCCGGCCCAGGTCGCTCCCGGCGGCCAGGGTGAGCTCGTGCTGCGCGCCAAGCTGCGCGAGCACGTGCACGTCTACGCGGACGACACGTTCTCCGTCACCCCCGTCGCCCACGAAGGCGTCACGTACGGCGCGCCCGTCCTCTCCCCGTCGTCGCCCTGGAAGGACCCGAGCGCGCCGACGGAACCGCCCATTCCGGTCTGGTTCGGGTCCATCGAGATCCGGGTGCCCTTCACCCTCGCGCCGGGGGCCGTGCTGCCTCTCCACGTCGGGGCGACGCTCAAGTGGAGCGCCTGCGACGACGGAAACTGCTATCCGCCCGATCGGCTCCCCGCGCCCGTCCTCGTCGAGATCACGGCGCCCCCTCCCGTCGGTCCCGTCGCTCCCGCTCCGGGAGGCTCATCCGAGACGCCGGCCCCGGTCCCGACGGCCGAACTTCCCCCGAGCGCCCCGTCCGCGCCGGGCGAGCCGGCCGCGTCGCCGCCGGGCGGGGCGGCCATGGATCCCGCCCCCGCGCCCGCGATGGACGTCGCGACGTCCCCGCCGGTGGGCGATCCGGCGTTCACCGTCGAGAGCAAGGTCGCGACCCTCTCGCTCTCCGTCGTCGGCGACGAGGTGCGCATCCTCTTCACCCCGGTCGGTGGGTATCACCTCTACGCGCCCGGCACCCCCGACTCGGATCCGCTGCGCGTGGAGGGCGTGGACGCGCCCGGCACCACGTGGAGGCCCGCGGTCCATCCCGCGCTCGAGGGCGGGGAGATCCGCGAGCCCTACGAGGTGCGGCTGCCGTTCACGCGGGCTCCGGACGCGCAGGCGCCGGCCGAGTTCCTCGTCCACTGGCAGGGATGCAGCGACTTCGGCGTCTGCGAGCGGCACGACGACCGTCGCTTCGCCCTCGAGCGCACGGCCACCGGCCACCGCGTCGTCGAGGCCGCCACGGTCGTCGCCGTGCAGGCCGCCCCTCCGCCGGCGTCCGCGGCCATGGATCCGGGTCCCACCCCTCCGCCGTCTCCGCCGCCCCCGCCGTCCGGGGCCGGCAGGGTCGAGGTCCCGGGCCCCTCCGTCGCGAAGCCCGCTCCGGGGCCGACGATCTCCTCCGTCGCGGAGACCGGCCTGCTGTTCCCGGTGGACGGCAAACGCGAGGCGCAGAGCTGGATCGAGGGCCAGTGGAAGGAGTGGGGCCTGCTGTTCCTGGGCCCGATCTTCCTCGTGGGGCTCCTGCTCGCGTTCACGCCCTGCGTCCTGCCCCTCATCCCGATCACCGTCAGCATCGTGGGCGGCAGCCAGGAGCGCCCGGTCTCGCGGGGGCGGATGACCGTCCTCCTCTCTTCGTACGTGCTGGGGCTCGCGCTCGCGTTCGGCGCGCTGGGCTTGGCCGCCTCCTTCGGCGGCGCCTCCCTCTCCGCGGCGTTCAAGAGCCCCTACGCGCTCTGGGGGATCGCGGGCATCTTCGTGGTGCTCGCGTTCGGCATGTTCGGCGTGTACGAGATGCAGCCCCCGGCGGCCCTCCAGCGCCTCATGGGCGGCGCGAAGGGAGGCAGCGTCGTCGGCTCGTTCCTCTTCGGCGCGCTCTCGGCCGTCATCGCCTCGCCGTGCACGGGCCCCGTCATCGCCGGCATGCTCATCTTCGCGGCGCAGAGCGGCAACGTCCTGCTCGGCTTCCTCATGTTCTTCTCCCTGGGCCTCGGGATGGGGGCGGTGTTCTTCCTCGCCGGGTCGGTCAACCTCCTCATGAAGCCCGGTCCCTGGATGGTCTGGGTGCGCCACGGGTTCGGCGTCATGCTCGTCGCGGGGGGCCTGTACTACCTCGCGAGCGCCGGCAAGCTCACGCCGCCCACGCTGTTCGCATCCGGCTTCGCGATCGCGGTGCTCGCCGCCTTCGGCATCGCCTGGCACCTGCGCAAGAAGGAGGGCTCCGATGCGGGCCCGGCCGCGATCCAGGGCGCCACGGTGGCCGTGCTCCTCGTCGTGGCCACGGGCGCCGTCGCGTTCCTCACGCGCACCCCGGCCGAGCCGGCGCTTCCCCCGGGCGCCGCCTCCGCCCACGTGGACCTCTCCTGGACGCCGGTCACCTCCCGGGCGCAGCTGGTCACGGAGGTGGCGCGCGCCCGCCGCGAGGGCAAGCCCGTCGTCGTGGACGTGTGGGCCAAGTGGTGCACCTACTGCAAGCGCTACGACCGCGTGATCGAGGACAGCCCCGCCCTGCGGACGGCCTTCGGGGCCATGCATCGCCTCCGCATCCACGTGGACGACGACGACCAGGTCGCGCTGCGCGAGGGCCTCGACATCCCGCGTGACACGCAGCCGTTCCTCGTGTTCCTCGACAAGCAGGGCCGCATCCAGCGTTCCCTCGACGTCGATCACTGGCTCGAGGACAAGGCCGAGGCCGAGCTCGTCTCCCGCGCGAGGACCCTCGGCGCGCTGCCCTGACCGAACGGGTCGGCGGTCGGGCTCGACGAGGAAGGGGGCGCCGGGGGGAACCCCGGCCGACCCGGGTCGGAGGCGCCTCCGGCGCGAGCTCGCGCAGCGCCGGCGAGCGCGGAGCGGGCTTCGTCGCTCGTCGTCCACCTGTCG
>CAZJJQ010000539.1:0-3260 GCA_964546345.1 uncultured Planctomycetales bacterium | reverse complement strand
GGCGGCCGGAGCGGCAGGGGCGGCGGCGCTCACGCGAGCGCCTCGATCTCGGAGCGCAGGCGCTGGAGCCGCCACGTGCGCGCGTACCAGCCGTCGTGGGCCAGGAGCTCGTCGTGCGTGCCGCTCTCGACGGCAACCCCGCCGTCGAGCACGAGGATGCGGTCGGGGGGGGGGGGCCGGGGGGGGGGGGGGGGGGGCGGGAGGGGGGGGGGGGCCCCCCCCCCCCGGGCGCGCCCGCCGTCGAGGACGAGGATGTGGTCGGCGTCGCGCACCGTGGAGAGGCGGTGCGCGACGATGAACGTGGTCCGGCCCCGCCGCGCGGCGCGGAAACCGTCGAGGATGCGGGCCTCCGTGCGGACGTCCACGGCGGACAACGCGTCGTCGAGCACCAGGATGGGGGCGTCGGAGAGCAGCGCTCGCGCGATCGTGGCCCGCTGGCGCTGCCCGCCGGACAGCGTGATCCCGCGCTCGCCCACCACCGTGTCGAGGCCCGCGGGGAAGCCCGCGAGGTCGTCCGCCAGGCCCGCGGCGGCGGCCGCCGCCTCCACCCGTCCCGGGGGAACGTCGCCGTGCGCGCCGACGAGGAGGTTCGCGCGGATCGTGTCCCCGAACAGAAAGCCGTCCTGCGGCACGAACGCGAACGCGCGGCGCAGCTGGGCGCGCGGTCGCCGGTTCGCGTCGATGCCGTCGAGGAAGACGGTCCCGTCGGGCACGTCGTAGAGCCGCGGCAGCAGCGCGAGGAGGGTGCTCTTCCCCGAGCCCACCGGCCCGACGATGCCGAGCGTGGTGCCGGCCGGCACGTCCAGGGAGACGTCCTTGAGCGCAGGGCGCGTCGAGGTCGGATACGTGAACGTGAGGCGGCGCACCTCCACGTGGCCGCGGACCGGCCCCTGCGCGGGCACCGCCGGGGGCGGCACGGGTGCCCCCGCGGGCGCGGGCGGCACCTCGGGCTCGGCCGGCGTCGAGAGCACCTCGTCGATGCGGGTCATGGCCGCCGAGGCGCGCTGGAACGAGGCGAGCACGTAGCCGAGCGAGATCATCGGCCACAGCAGCATGTCGAGGTAGAGGAGGAACGCCACCAGGGTCCCGACGTCGGCCTCGCGGTCCATCACGAGCCGGCCCCCGACCCACACGACGGCGAGCAGCGCGAGGTCGCCCATCAGCCGCAGCCCCGCCGACATGAACGCCCGGCTGCGCGCGAGCCCGAGCGTCTCCGCGAGGAGCCGCTCCGTCAGGCCGGAGAACGCCGCCTTCTCGCGCTCCTCGACGGCGTACGCGCGCACCACGCGGGCGCCCGCGAAGCTCTCCTGGGCGCGCGACGACAGGTCGCCGAGCCGGTCCTGCACGCCGCGGCTCCGCCGCAGGATCGACGGCGAGATCTTCCGCACGACGAGCGCGATGCCCGCGAGGGGCAGCAGCAGCAGCAGCGTCAGCCGCACGTCCATCGACAGCATCGCGACGATCGCCGCCGGGGCCTTCACCGAGGTCTGCGCGAGGTACATGATCCCGGGTCCCACGCTGAACCGCACGGCCTCCACGTCGCTCGTGAGGCGAGAGAGCAGGTCCCCCGTCCGCATGCGATCGAAGAACGCGGTCGGAAGCGACACCAGGTGCCCGAAGACGTCGCGCTTGAGGTCCCGCTCGAGATGGCGGGAGAAGCCGACGAGCTTCCGCCGCATCACGAACACGAGCAGGCCCTGCGCTCCCACCAGCCCGACGTAGACGAGCGCGAACCGGGTCGCGAGCCGGGCCGCGTCGGCTCCTCCGAAGCGGGGCGAGTGCGCGTCCAGCGCCCCGAGCGCTCCCCGGAGCAGCTGGGGCGCATACGCCGCCAGCAGCTGGCTCGCCACCAAGGCCCCGAGGCCGACGGCGAGCATCCCCCGGTAGGGGTGGAGGTAGCGCAGGAGCGGACGGAACAGGGGGGATCGAGGGGGCGGCGGGGGCATGGGGGGGCGCCCCCCACGGAGCGGGGCCGGCGGGCGAGTCTACGCGCGGGGACGCCCTTTTCCTGACCAGGACCGGCCGAGGGCTCGCCGCCGTGCGGGGGAGCGTGCGGAAACGATCACCGCTCGGTGTCGCACATCGCGCGTGCCGGCCGTGAACGGGCATAAGCCTAGGATTGGCAATAGCTTGCAGAGTTGGAACATGATCTGGCACGCTGGCATGGCATATGCAACCCTCACGTGCGAGACCTGGCGCGTTCGAGACCAAGACAACCCCCTGATTCCGTAAGCCCAAAGCCCAACGCCAGGTCTCACTCGAGGGGGCGCCCGACCAACGGGCGCCCCCTCACCCGTTACAAGTGGGACGACCGCGACCGTTGGCGGCCGGGGTGCGCGGGAACCGCGGCGCGGACGCGCCGGGGTTCCCCTCCTCCTCCTCGAGGACTCGTCGTCGTCGGGAGGCTCGTCAGCGGGTCTCGAAGACCCGCAGTCCTCGCCTCCGCTTCCGCGGCCGTCAACGGCGCGCGGTCTCAGGGGGGGCGACCGAGAACGTTGGCAGCCGGGAGGCAGCCGCGGCCGTCAACGGCGGCCGGTCTCTGGGACGACCGCGACCGTTGGCGGCCGGGGTGCGCCGCGGGGAGGGAGGGGGGGCCGTCCAGGACGGGGCGTGGCCCTCCGCGCCTCCGGGGATGCGGAGGCTCCTCGCGGCAGGGGTGCGATCCTCGGGGCCGCCCGGCTCCCTTCCCGAGGATGCGCCATGGATCTGAAGACGTTCGTCCGCGACGTGCCCGACTTTCCGAAGGCAGGCATCCTGTTCAAGGACATCACCCCGCTCCTCGGCGACGCGCGGGCGTTCGCCCACGCGATCGATCGCCTCTCCGACTTCGGTCGGGGGCGGGGCGTCACCCAGGTCGTGGGCATCGAGAGCCGCGGGTTCATCCTCGCGCCGCCGGTGGCGGTGCGCCTCGGCGCCGGGTTCGTCCCCGTGCGCAAGCAGGGGAAGCTGCCGTCGAAGGCCCGGCGCGAGCGCTACGGCCTCGAGTACGGCACCGACACGATCGAGATCCACGAGGATGCGCTCCGTCCTACGGACCGCGTCCTCGTGATCGACGACGTGCTCGCGACCGGAGGCACCGCCGCCGCTTCGATCCGGCTCGTGAGGAGCCTGGGCGCGACCGTCGTCGGGGCGGCCTTCCTCCTCGAGCTCGGCTTCCTCGCCGGGGCGAAGCAGCTCGACGTCCCGGCGTTCTCGGTGCTCGCCTACTGAGTGGCTGTGAAGAAATCGTAGAAGGCGTCACGGCCCCCCCCGATGCGGGG
>CAZJJQ010000538.1:2104-3261 GCA_964546345.1 uncultured Planctomycetales bacterium | reverse complement strand
GCGCGTTCGGTCGGGGCCGGGAAGTCCGTCTGGCACGCGGCGGCGAGGTAGCGCACCAGGGGATCCTAGCCTGACGGGCGCAGGGGTCCCTCCCCCGCCACGCTCCCCGCGACGAGCGCGCCGCGGGGGCCGTGGATGCGGGTGCCCCGCCGATCAGCCTCCCACCCTGCGCCAGGCGGGCACGCGCACGTCGAGGAGGAACGTCTGCGTGTTGTCCTCGAACGGCTGGTCGAGCGCCCGGACGATCTTCCCGCCGGTGATCCGGATCTCGTGGTCGGAGACCAGGGTCGCTCGATGACCGTGAATCCACCCGGGGCCGGGGCCCGCTGCATCGACGCGCACGAACGAGAAGGACCCGAGATCGAGCCGGTAGACCGGGGTCCTGCCGGGCTCCCGCCGCTCGGCATATCCCAGGGATCCGACGACGTAGATCGAGTCCCCGAGGAGCGTCGCGGTGTGGAAGTCCGTGGGCGGGAACACGTGGGAGGGGTAGCCGAGGATGCGCAGCTCACCGTCCGGTCGGAACACGCACACGTCGTTGTAGATGCAGAAGTCCGAGTCGTACCAATCCTCATGCTCTCCCCCGATCTGCACGGCGCGCCCGTCGGGCAGCAGGGTCGTCGTGCGCCCGAAGCGCTGGGCGGACCAGGCGGGTTCCTCGACCTCGAGGGGATCGGCCTCGCCGAACCAGCGCCGGGCCCCGAAGCCCGACGCCCCTGACCGGACCATCGCCTCCCAGAAGGGGTCACGCATCGGATCGGGATTGCGTCGGCCGAACCGCCGCGTCCAGGAGGAGAGCGCGCTGGACGGCTCGACGTCGGCGAGGACCAGCTCGTCGGTGTCCGGAGGAAGGCCGGCCAACGCACGATGCCCACCGTCCCGCAGGTCCTGCGGGTCCGCTCCCGCATCGAGGATCAGCTTCGCGACACGCCGGGACCGGACGTCGAAGAGCAGGGGCCGGTCCGGCCCATGCGCGTCGAGACGAGCGCCCGCAGCCAGCAGCACCTTCACCGCCTCGGCGTCGTCCATCTCGACGGCCCGGCGGAGCAGCGTGTCGTCGAAGTCGTCAGGACCGTCGACCTCGAAACCGATCCCGAGGAGCCACCGCAGCAACTCGATGTGGTGCCCGTCGACGGCGGAGGCAGGGGCAGAGCGTG
>CAZJJQ010000538.1:0-2094 GCA_964546345.1 uncultured Planctomycetales bacterium | reverse complement strand
ATCGGACGCGCAGATCCTCGGATCGACGCCCAGGTGGCGGAGCGCCTCGGCCTTCGGCACCGAGCCGATCTGCGCGGCCACCAGCCATGCGGTGCGCCCTCCTGCGTCCGTGCTCTCCAGGTCGGCCCCCGCGCGCCCCAGCGCCTCGATCTCGGCGACGGAGCCGATCGCCGTGGCGCGGATCAGGGGCGACCAGCGCAGGGGTGCCTCGTCGAGCCCCTGCTCGAGCAGAAGGCGCACGACGTCGTACCGCCCTGCGTCGGCCCATGCGAGGAGGATCCGTCCCTGTTCCTCCTGCGGCGCCTCCGCCAGGACCCCACGCCAAAGGAGCAGGCGAACCAGATCGGGGGCCGCCGGATCGCCGCGCCTCCCCGGCCCGCGGGCGACCTCGATCAGTGCGGTCGCCTCACCCGCGCGGCGGTAGTGCACGGCAGCGCCTGCGTCGAGCAGGAGCCGTGCGCACCCCAAGTTCCCCGCGGAGAGGGCGACCGAGAGCGCCGTCCGGCCGCACTCCCACTCGGGGTCACGCATCTGGGCATCGACCCGAGCCCCCGCCTCCAGCAGCAGGCGCGCCGCCTCCGTCCCTCCCTCGTGGCCCGCCACCGCGCGCATCAGGGGCGTTCGGCCGCATGGATCGAACCCGTCGAGAGGGGGCTCCGGATCGGATCGTCCCCGGAGCAGGGCCCGGATCGAGGGCGCGTCCCCGCGGGCGGCGAGCCGGTGCAGGAGGTAGGGGCGGGGCACGGGCGGCATCCGCCACCACCGTACCGGAAGGCGCACGCAGCCGCAGTCCCTCGCGGCGCGCCCGCTCGCAGCGCGTCGGCCGCCGTTCACCGGGCCGCGGGTGGCGTCCGATCCCGTCGCACCTCCGTGCCACCATCGATCATCGCACGCAGGGTCGGCTCGAAGAAGTGGTAGGGGTGCACCGTTTCCGGACGACCGACGGCGTCGAGACGCTCCAGGTCGGGGGCCGGGATCGTGAAGTCGAGTGCCGCGAGGTTTTGCTCGAGCTGCGACGGCTTGGAGGCCCCGATGATCGTCGAGGCCACTCCGGGGCGGTTCGCCACCCAGTTGAGGGCCACCGCGGACGGCGTCTTCCCGAGACGGCCCGCCACCTCGACGAGCGCGTCCACGATGGCCCAGTTGCGCTCGGTGAACAGCTTGAGGAACGCCGGGTTGCCCGAGGCCTGCATCGCGGAGAGTCGCCCCTCGCCGACGGCCGCCGTGCCGTCTCGACGGTACTTCCCCGACAGGAGGCCACTGGCGAGCGGGCTCCAGGGCGTGATGCCGAGGCCCAGCTCGATCGCGGCCGGGACGTGCTCGCGCTCGATGTTGCGCTCGACCAGGGAGTACTCGAGCTGGAGCGCGCACGCGCGCTCCCACCCGCGGAGCTCGCACGTCGTGACCGCCCGGGCGAGGTACCAGGCGGGGACGTCGGAGAACCCGTAGTAGCGCACGGTCCCCTGCCGCACCAGGGCATCCAGCGTCGAGACGACCTCCTCGAGGGGCGTGAGCCCGTCCCAGGCATGCATCCAATAGAGGTCCACGTAGTCCGTCCG
Source organism: uncultured Planctomycetales bacterium (assembly GCA_964546345.1). GTDB lineage: Bacteria > Planctomycetota > PLA2 > PLA2 > JAEUHO01 > JAYTCP01. The sequence goes on along the minus strand of CAZJJQ010000538.1, from coordinate 535 downwards.
CAGGCGACGGAGCGACCCCTCGAGCGCGCGCAGCAGATTCTTGCGTCCGTTGCCGCCCGCGTTCGGATCGCCCGGCACGGCGTTGAAGGTGTACTTCGTGGCGAGCACCACGCGATCCCGGCACCGACGCTCCTCGAGGTAGGCGCCGATCACCGACTCGCTGGTCCCGTTCGTGTACCCGTCGGCCGTGTCGAGGAAGTTCCCACCGCGCTCGCGGTAGAGGTCGAGGAGCGCGTGGGCCGTGGAGGCGTCCGAGCCCCAGCCCCACTCCGTGCCGAACGTCATGGTGCCGAGGCAGAGGGGGCTCACGCGGAGGCCGCTGCGGCCGAGGAGGGCGTACGTCGAGAGGCTCGAACGGGTCGGGGGCGTCATGGGGCGGGGTCCGCTCCGCATCCTGGGGGTGGCAAGGGCGCCCAGTCTGCCGTGCCTCGGAAGGGCGCGCCCCGCCCGGAGGGGGCGCCACGCCCACACCCCCCCCCCCCCACACCCCGCCGGGGCCGCCCCCCCCCCCACCCCCCGGCGGGGGCCCCGCCCG
>CAZJJQ010000537.1:0-3262 GCA_964546345.1 uncultured Planctomycetales bacterium | reverse complement strand
GGCGGTCGAGCTCGTCGTGCGCGTACGCGGCCGCCTCGCGCGCGCGCGCGACGCCGGTCTTCGCCTGCTCGACGGCGCCCTCGGCGGCGCGCACCCGCGCCTCGGCGTGCGCCCGCGCCCGCGCGTCGAGGAGCGCCGGGTCGGTGGGCTCGAGCGCCACCACGACGGTCGTGCGGGCGATCACGGGATCGCCGGGCTTCAGCTCGCCGCGCAGCAGCCGTCCCCCGAGCGGCGCCGAGACCACGTAGCGCTCGCGGATGCGGGTGCGGCCGTCCTCGTCCACCGTCGTGCGCAGGGGACCGCGGTCCACCAGGGCCAGCTCCACCTCCACGGGCCTCGGGCGGAAGGACCAGACGATGGCCGCGGCGCCGGCGAGGGCGACGAGCAGCAGGAGCGACTTGCGGAGGAAGGAGCGCATGGCGGGGTCACTCCCGGGCCTTGAGGACGGCCAGCAGGTCGAGACGGGCGAGGCTGCGCGCGACGAAGGCGGCGGAGCCGAGGGCCGCGATGGCGGTCACGAGGGCGGCGTAGCCGTACGTGGCGGGCGAGATGGCGAAGGGGAAGCGTTGCGACTCCGTGGCGAGCGCCTTCAGGGAGAGCTCGGCCCCGATGCGGCCGAGGACCAGCCCCACGGGGATCGCGACCGTCACCAGGGCGCCCACCTCGCCCAGGAGGATCGTCGCGACCTCGCCGCGGGTGAAGCCGAGGACGCGCAGCGTCGCGAGCTCGCGGCTGCGCTCGGCGAGCGAGATGCGGACCGCGTTGTAGACGACGCCGAACGCGATGACGCCCGCGAACGCCGCCATGAAGGCCTTCATCCGCAGGAGGTTCTCCGCGAACGTCCTGCGGAACCCGTCTACCATGGCCCGCTTGACCGCGACCGAGGAGACGCGCGGGAGCTCCTTCACGGCGCGCCACAGCTCGTCGGCGCGCTCCCCGTCCACCGTGAGGAGCGCCCCGGTGACCGTGTCGCCCTCCCGGAGCAGCGTCCGCACGGCCCCGAGGGACATGTACGCCGAGAGGCCCGTCGTGCTCGGGACGACCGCCGAGACGCGGCTCTCCCGCACGGGGCGCTCCCCCTCGAGGACCTCCACGAGGACCGGGTCGCCGGGCCGGAGCTCGAGCAGCGTCGCCAGCGCGTCGGTGAGCAGCACGCCCCGCGGCGGGATCGCGACGGGCGCCCCGGCGTCGTCCAAGGGACGCAGCAGGCGCGGCGTCTCGGGCAGGCCGAGGAGCGCGACCCGGCGCGACCGGTGGCCGTTGCGCAGGCGGCAGGCCACCGCGCGGAGCGGCTCCACGGCGCGCACGCCGGGCAGGTGGGCGACGGAGGACACGGCCCGCCCGCCCAGGGGCTCCACGAAGCCGAGCAGGACGTCCTGTCGCTGGCTCGCCACGAACTCGCGCTCCATGACGTGGTCCACGACGTCTTCGACGAACGTGCCGAGCACGAGCACGCCCGTCGCGGCGGCGATGCCGAGGCAGGTCAGCGCGGAACGGGCCGGGTGTCGCTCGAGGTGGCGCGCCACCATGCGGCCCGAGGGGCCGAGGAGCCCCCCGAGGCCGAGGCGCTCGACGACCGACGGCCGGTACCGGGCCGGCGACTCGGGCCGCAGGGCCTCGGCGGGGGGGAGGGCGGCCGCTTTGCGGACCGCGCCCAGGGCGCCGCCGACGGTGACGACCAGGGAGAGGCCCAGCGCGAGCACGGCCAGGCTCGGCTCGAGCTCCCAGGCGAACTCCGGGAAGCGGAAGAACCGGGCGTAGAGCCTCGTCATGTCCCGTCCGAGCCAGGCGCCCACGACCAGGCCGACCCCCGTTCCCACGACGACGACGAGCAGGACGAGGCGGACGAAGTGGCCGCGGATCTCGCCCCGCGCGTAGCCGAACGCCTCGAGCGAGGCGATCTGCTCGCGCCGCGTCGCGACGAGCCGCGACACCACGATCCGGACGAGGAACGCCGCGACGAGGAGGAAGATCGTCGGGGTCACGAGGCCCATGGCCCGCAGCTGCTTCAGCTCGTCCGAGACGAGGCGATGCGAGGAGACCTCGTCGCGCCCGAACGCACCCAGGCCCCCGTACGGGGCCGTGACGAGGTCCACCCGGCGCACGACCTCCGCCACGGAGGCGCCCGGCCGGAGCGTGATCGTGGCGTCGTTCCACGCGCCGTCGAGGTCGAAGGCCGCCGCGAGCTCCTCCTCCGCCGCCCAGAACACCCCGAAGCGCCGGTCGTCGGGCAGGAGCTCGCCGGCCCGCAGGCAGTAGACGAACTCCGGCGACAGGACCACGCCCACGACGGTCCAGGTCTCGAGGCGCCCGTGGACGACGGCGCGGACCTTCGCGCCGGGCTCCAGGCCGTGCGCCTCCACGAACGCCTCGCTGGCGAGCACCTCGCCCGGCCGGCCCGGCGCGAGCCACCGGCCGCGCCGGAGGTGGAGCGCGTTCGAGGACGGCTCGCGCCCCGGCGGCAGCGAGATCGCGCGCCCGACCGCGGGCTCGGCGAGGCCGGGCACGTCGAGCGTCACGTCCACCGCGATCCGGGGCTCGACGCGCGCGACGCCCTCGATCGCCGCGAGGGCGTCGGCGACCGCGCGAGGGGCGCGCTTCACGTGCGCGAACACGTCGGCGAAGCGCCGGTCCTCGTAGAACGCGCCGAGCGTGCGCGACAGCGACGTCGTGGCGCTCCGCGACATGGTGAACGTGGCGATCCCGCTCGCGAGCACCAAGGCGATCGCGAGCAGGGGGCCCGAGAGGGCCCTCGCCTCGCGCAGCAGGAGGCGGTCGAGGGTGCGCACGGCCTACCAGCGCATCTCGGCGGCGGGACGGCGCACGGCGTTGCGCGCCTCGCCGGACACGCGCCCGCCGGACAGCGTGATCACGCGGTCCGCCATCCCCGCGATCACCGCGTTGTGCGTGATGATCACCGTGGCGGTGCCGAGGTCGCGGTTCACGCGCTCGATCGCCTCGAGCACCACGACGCCCGTGGGCGCGTCGAGCGCCCCCGTCGGCTCGTCGCACAGGAGCACGTCCGGGCGCTTCGCGATGGCCCGCGCGATGGCCACGCGCTGCTGCTCGCCGCCGGAGAGCTGGGCCGGGAAGTGGTCGAGGCGCTCGGCGAGCCCGACGAGGTCCAGCGCCTCCTCCGGGCGCATGGGCCTGCGCGCGATGTCGGTGACGAGCGCGACGTTCTCGCGGGCGGTGAGGCTCGGCACGAGGTTGTAGAACTGGAACACGAAGCCGACGTGCTCGCGCCGGTAGCGCGTGAGCT
>CAZJJQ010000536.1:0-3272 GCA_964546345.1 uncultured Planctomycetales bacterium | reverse complement strand
GCATGCCGCGGCGCGAGGCGGCCTCCGCGAACGCGAGGGCGGCGCTGCGCAGGGCCGCGGGCCCCCCGCGGCGGTGGATGCGGTCCACGAGCGCCTCGACGGCCGCGGGCTCGTCGCGCAGCTCGTCCTCGAGCCGGAACTGCATGCCGATCCGGCCCGCGCGGATCCGGTCCCCGTCCTCCAGGCGCTTCTGGGCCACGAGCACGTCGTTCACGTAGGTGCCGTTGCGCGAGTCGAGGTCCACCACCTTCCAGCCCCCGGGGACGGGGTCGAAGCGGCAGTGGTGGGCGGAGAGGCTCCGGTCGTCGATGCGGATGCCGACGTCGGCGGCGCGGCCGAGGAGCACGCTCGCGTCGGAGAGCGGGTGCTTGACGGGGCCGTTCGGGCCCTCGGTGACGATGCAGGGGCTCACGATGCGCCTCCGGAGGTCCCGAGCCGCGCCAGGCGCGCGAAGCTCCACAGGATCGTCTTGGTGCCGACGCCGTCGAACTCGACGGTGACGCGCAGGGAGGCCCCGGCGCCCGCGCTCGAGATCATCCGGCCCTCGCCGAAGTAGGGGTGCCCCACGCGCTCGCCCGGACGCGGCACGTCGTCCTCGACGCGGGCGTGGACCCGATCGGCGGCCGGGCCGTCGGCGACCCCGGCGTCGTCGCCCGGGTCCCCGTCGAGCGGCGAGGCGGCGTCCTCGACGGGGCGTGCGAAGCGGCGCGGCGCCGGCGACGCCGAGGGGCGCATCGGCACGTGGTAGCCCGTGCGATCCACGACCTCGACGACGGCCGCGGGCACGACGGAGAGGAACCGGCTCGGCTGCCGCCGCTCGACGCCCCGCCAGCCCTCGCGTTGGACCACGTGGGTCCAGGCGAGGCGCTTCCGGGCCCGCGTGAGCGCCACGTAGAACAGCCGACGCTCCTCCTCGACCTCCTCCGGGCGGTCGGCGCTGCGCGCGTGCGGGAACGAGCCCTCCTCCGCCGCGAGGACGATCACGCCGTCGAACTCGAGCCCCTTCGCCGCGTGGACGGTCATGAGGCTGACCTTGCCCGCCGCGTCGTCGAGGCCGTCCTGCTCGCTCGCGAGCGCGACCCGCTCGAGGAAGTCGCGGAGCGTGAGCCCCGGCTCGGCCTTGTCCAGCTCGCGCGCCGCCCCGACCAGCTCGTCCACGTTCGCCACGCGCGACCGCTCGAGGTCGTCCTCGCGGGCGAGCAGGTCCGCGCGGTAGCCGGTCTCGTCGGCCACGGCCGCGAGGAGGGGCCCGACGGGCGAGCGCGGTCGCAGACGGAGGGCCGCCAGGGCGGCGAGCAGCCGGTCGAGGCCGGCGCGGGCCTTTCCCGAGACGCCCTCGACCTTCCCGGCCGCGGCCTCGGGGACGCTCACGCCGAGCGCGGTCGCGAGCGCGCGCACGCGCGCGAGGCTCGACTCGCCCACCCCGCGCCGCGGCGCGTTCACCACGCGCGCGAAGGCCGCCTCGTCGTGCGGGTTCTCGAGGAGCCGTGCGTACGCGAGCACGTCCTTCACCTCGCGGCGCTGGAAGAACTCGACGCCCGAGACCAGGTCGTACGGGATCCCGGCGTTGCGCAGGGCGGTCTCGACGCCGCGCGAGAGGTGGTTCACGCGGAAGAAGACGGCCATCTCCGACCAGGGCATGCCCAGCTCGCGCCAGGAGGCGAGGAGCCGCACCACCGCCGCGCTCTCGTCGATCGCGTCGCGGCAGGCGAGCTCCTTCAGGCGCTCCCCCGCCGGGTTGGCCGTGAACAGGCGCTTGTCGTAGCGCTCCGTGTTGCCCGCGATCACGGCCTCGGCCGCCGCGAGGACGTGCTTCGTGCTGCGGTAGTTCTCCTCGAGCTTGACCAGCCGCGCGCCCGGATAGGCCTCGCGGAAGCGCAGGATGTTGCGGATCGACGCGCCGCGCCATCGGTAGATGCTCTGGTCGGGGTCGCCGACCACCGTCAGATCGGGGTCCTTGCCCACCAGGGAGGCCAGCAGGCGCGACTGCACGCCGTTCGTGTCCTGGTACTCGTCCACGAGGACGGTCGTCCACCGCTCCCGGCACTGCTGCGTCGCGTCCGGCACCTCCTCGAGCAGGCGGGCCGCCTCGAGAAGCAGGTCGTCGAAGTCGTAGAGCCCCGAGACCCGCAGCCGCTCGAGGTAGCGGCGCTCGACCTTCTCGAGGTGCTCGAGGAACCGCCCGTCCGCGAAGGCGTCGGGCATCCGCCCCGCGCCTCCGTTCTTGCGGTAGGAGATCGCCGAGGCGAAGGCCTGGGGGCGGTGGGCGGTGGTGTCCACCTTCAGGTCCTCGAGCAGGTCCTTGAGGAGCCGGGACTGGTCCTCCTGGTCGAGGATCGTGAAGTCCTTCGATCCGCCGATCCGGTCGGCGTGGCGCCGCAGGAGCAGGGCACAGAAGGCGTGGAAGGTGCCCGCCGTGACGGCGCCCCCCCCGGGCAGGGCCCCGAGACGCTCCTTGAGCACGTCGGCGGCCTTGTTCGTGAAGGTGATCGCGAGGACGGAGCGGGGGGCGACCCCCTCCCGGATCACCTTCCAGGCGACCCGCCGCGTGAGGACGCGGGTCTTCCCCGTCCCTGCGCCGGCGATGACCAGCAGGGGGCCCCGAGGCGCCGTGACGGCCTCGCGCTGGGCCGGGTTGAGGTCGTGCAGCAGCTCGTCGTCCGCGGTCGGGGTGCCGGGGGGGGTGTGAAGCGCGTCTGACATCGGGTCGTGGATTGTAAAGCACGCCTACCCCGGGCGGGGCGCACCCTCCGGACGGCGCCGAGGCGGCCCCGGGCGCCCTCCGCCGGCCCGGTGGTCCTCGGGGGCGCGCCCCGGGCAGACGTTGCCGCGGCGCGCCGCTCCCCTACCCTGTCCCCCTCGCACGTCGTCTCACGGAGGTTGCGCCATGTCCCGGGAGTGCTCGATCAGCGGCAAGCGGACGGTCTTCGGCCGCCAGTACACCCGGCGCGGTCTCGCGAAGCGCAAGGGCGGCGTCGGCCGCAAGATCACCGGCAACAACGCCCGGGTCTTCAAGCCGAACGTCCAGAAGGTCCGCGCGGTCGTCGATGGGCAGGTGGTCCGGATCAAGGTCTGCGCGAAGCTCATCAAGCGCGGCGCGGTGACCAAGCCCATGCGCCGCACGTGGAAGCCCGACGCGGCGCCCGCCTCCGCGCCCGCGCAGAAGAAGCAGGCGTCGTAGGCCGCCCGCCGGGGGCGCCCCGGCCTTCTCCTCCGGGTCCTCCCGCGGCCCGCGTCCTCTGCCCTCGGGCCAGGGCCGCGGGCCGCGGGGG
>CAZJJQ010000535.1:0-3276 GCA_964546345.1 uncultured Planctomycetales bacterium | reverse complement strand
GCCGAGGCGCGCGGCGGCGACCTCGGGGGCGAGGCGGGCCGGCTCCGCCTCCCGGAGATCGGCGTTCGCCGCGAAGGCCGAGGTGGCGGCCGAGGGCGTCTCGAGGTCGTAGAAGCCGGCGCGGAGCACCGGGCGCGGCGCCTCCGCGTCCCCCGCCGTCACGCTGGGACGCTCGACCCCGCCGCGCGCCAGGGAGGGGACGAGGCCGTGCAGCCACGCGACGAACGTGGGCCGCAGCCCCCAGGGGGTGGAAGCCGGCGCGAGCGAGAGCCCGAGGAGCAGGACGGGCGCGGGCGTGCCGGGCCCCCGCACCAGCACGGGACGCCCACCGGCCTCGAGGAGCACCGTGGCACCCTCCCGCATGGCGATCTCGAGAGGGCCCTTCACGGTGACGCCCTCGAGGCGTGCGAGGCCCTCCACCGCCAGGCCGGACAGCGCCGGATCCTCGGGCGCGGCCACGGCCAGCGGCCTCGCCTCCTCCGCCGCGACGGGCGAGGGCGCGGCGACGCGCCCCGGCAGCGCGTCCGCGAGCCCGTCGGGCACGGCCTTCCCCTGCCGCGCGCACCGCGCGCCCGCGACCACGAGGAGCCCCGCGCCCTCCCGATGGCGCGCGAGCACGGCCTCGGCGATCGACGGGGGAAGCTCGGGCGCGTCGTGCACGAGGAGGACGTCCGCGCCGCGGATCGCCGCGGGCTCAGCGTCCGAGGGGCGCACGCGCACGACGCGGATGCCCGCGAGCGACCCGTCGCCGGGAGGGTCCAGCGCGAGGGCGAGGAGGGCCCCGCCCCCGAAGCCCGTGGCGGTCGCGGGCTCGTCGAGGTCGCCGTCGAGCAGCAGCACCTCGAGCCGGGGCCGCACCACGACGATCAGGTGGCGACGGTCGTTCGGACCGAAGTCGTCGCCCGCGATGGAGGCGGTCAGGGGCAGGAGCCCCGGCGCAGTGGGCACCACGTGAAAGGTGGCCTCGGCGACGCCTGCGGGGGAGAACGCCGCCTCCTGCACGCGCGGCGCGTCCCGGCCCGCCACGAGCTCGACCCGGGCGGAGGCGATGGGCCCGACGCGACGTTCCAGGCGCACGGTGACGCGCAGGTCGCGGCCGACGACGCACGTCCCGTCGCCGAGCGCGAGCCGGGCGACGGCCACGTCGCGGGCGGCCGGGGCCACCGAGACGGGCACGAGCACGACGCGCGTGCCCGGCGGCAGCGCCGAGGCGGCGGCGGCGAGGCCGTCGGCGGCGTAGGCGCCCGCGTCGAGGTCGCCGACGAGCAGGAGCCGTCGGTCGGGCGACGTACCCTTCGAGAGCGCCGCGCCGGCGAGGCGGAGCGCCTCCGGCAGGGATCCCCGCGCATCCGTGCGGCCGCTCGCCTCGAGCGCGCGCACCAGCGAGCGGCCGTCCTGCGTCAGGCCGTCCGCGGGCGCGGCGGGCCCCGCCACCACACGGTGGAGCGCGCCTCGGTCGCCGGTGCCCATCCGCTCGAAGACGCCGCGGGCGGTCGCGACCGCCGACGTCCACGCCGACGCCTCGCCCCCGAGCGAGAGGGAGGCGGAGTCGTCGAGCAGGACCACCGTGTCGGAGGAGGTCGCGCCGACGTCTCCGCCGGCGAAGGGTCGCGCGGCGGCAAGGACGGTGAGGAGGAGCGCGGTAGTGCGCAACGCGAGGAGCACGAGCTCGTGCAGGCGGCGCCGACGCGCGAGGTGCGGATCGACGGTGCGCAGGAGACGCAGGGTGGGGAAGGCGATGCGGCGCGTGCGCCGGCGGAAGAGCAGGTGGACCAGCACCGGCGTCGCCGCGAGGCCGAGCAGGGGCAGGAGGGCGGGGTTGCCGAAGCCCACGTTCACCTCCCCCCGCGCGCGTGGACGAAACGCGCGACCTCGACGGCGAACGGCTTCGAGGTCGGAAGGACCCGGTGCTCGACGCCCGCCTGCGCCATCGTCCTCCCGACGCCCCGCAGCCAGGCCCCGACCGCCTCCCGGTAGGCGTCGTGCATCGAGCCCACCTCGATCGGGAGGCGCTCCCCCGTCTCGAGGTCCTCGAGCTCGACGAGCCCCCGCCACGGCAGGTCGAGCTCGGCGTCGTCGAGGACCTGCAGGACGACCACGTCGTGGCGGTCGAACCGGAGGCGCCGCAGGCCGTGCGCCACGTCCTCGGGGTCGTCGTGCAGGTCGGAGAGGACGATCACGAGGCTGCGGCGCCGCAACCTCGAGGCGAGGGCCCGCAGCGCCGTGCCGAGCCCCGTCGCGCCGTCGGGCTCGAAGGCCTCCAGCGCCTCGAGCGCCTCCCTCACCGCCGTCGGCGAGCCGCGCGAGGGCAGCACGCGGTCCACCGTCTCCGAGAACACCACGAGCCCGGAGGCATCCCGCTGCCGGTGGAGCAGGTAGACCAGCCCGCCCGCGATCGAGCAGGCGTAGGCCCACTTCGTCGGGCGCGCCTCGTCGCCCGAGAACCCCATGGAGGCGCTGCGGTCCACGAGCACGTACGCCTGGAGGTTCGTCTCGTCCTCGTACTGACGGATCACGCGGCGGTCGGAGCGCGCGAGCACGCGGAAGTCGAGGTGCCGCACCGGGTCGCCCGGGACGTACTCGCGGTACTCGGCGAACTCGACGGAGGCTCCCCTGTGCCGCGACCGGTGCAGGCCGGCGATCCGCCCCTCGACGGGCCCCCGCGGCGACAGCACGAGGCCGTCCAGGGCCTCCTGGGTCGCGGGCGTCAGGTAGCGGAAGGTCCTGGCGGTCACGCGTGGGCGCGGTACGCCTCGGGGGCGCGCTCCTTCACGGTCTCGACGAGGCGCTTGACGATCGCGTCCGAGGCGATGCCCTCGCTCGCGGCAGCGAACGACGGGAAGATCCGGTGGCGCATCACCGGCAGGGCCGCCGCGCGCACGTCGTCGGCGCTCGCGTGGAAGCGCCCCGCGAGGGCGGCCCGCGCCTTGGCGGCCAGCAGGAGGTTCTGGCCCGCCCGGGGCCCGGCGCCCCACGCGACCCACTCCTTCACGAACGAGGGCGCCGCGGCGTCCTTCGGCCGCGAGGCGCGCACGAGGTCGGCGGCGTACGCCGCCACGTGCTCGCTCACCGGGATGCGCCGGACGATCCCCTGGAGCTCGAGGATCTCCTCCGCGCCGAGCACCTTCGGCAGCACGGCCTCCTCCTCGTTCGTCGTCGAGCGGTAGATCTCGATCTCGTCCTCCCGGCTCGGGTAGTCGAGCCGCACCTCGAACATGAACCGGTCGAGCTGGGCCTCGGGCAGCGGGTAGGTGCCCTCCTGCTCGATGGGGTTCT
>CAZJJQ010000534.1:0-3299 GCA_964546345.1 uncultured Planctomycetales bacterium | reverse complement strand
AGCCGCGCACGCCGCGCCCGAGCAGGAGCTCCTCGATGCGCGCGCGCTCCTCCGGCGTGGCCGACCGCAGCGCCGCGAGGTCGTAGCCGATCCCGTCGTGCCACGCCTCGCGGTCGATCGTGAGGCTCGCGACGAACCGCGCGACGGCGTCGCCCGACGGGGGGTCGTTCGGCGCGGCGCTCAAGCGTCCCCCGCCGCCCCCATGACCTTCGCCAGCTTCCATCGGAACGAGGTCCGCGTGTCCGGCCAGACGTCGGGCGGACGCGGCGTGGGGCCCCACGCGCTCCAGGCCTCCTCCGCCGCCATCGGCCGCCGCGGCAGGGGCACGAGGAAGCCGAACGGCTCCACGCCGGGCACCTCGAGCGAGAGCATCGCCCGCCCCCGTCGCGTGAACGGCCGCACCGAGCCCGGGACGACGACGCGCCCGTCCTCGACCCGCGCCTCCGCCAAGCGCAGTTCGCCGCGCTGGGACCGGCGGGCCGTGCGTCGGACGACGGAGTGCAGGGACAGGCGCGCCTCCCCCTGGGCCGCGGTGGGCGGCGCCTTCACGTCCACGGGGAGACGGAACTCGACGTCGAGGCGCATTGGCGCCCCGTCGAGCGTCGGCGGGACGTCGGCGAGGCCACGGGCGAGGCCGGCGGCGAGGAGCGCCGCGCCGAGGAGGAGCGCTCCCGCGAGACCGACGCTTCGCGCGAATCCGCCGAAGCCCCCGGTCGCCTCGAGCCGCGCGACCACGAGCCCGACGACGAGGCCCACGAGGCCGCCGAGCAGCGCCATGAACACGACGGCGTACCCGGCCTTCCCCTCGAAGCTCGAGACGCGGTACCAGCCGACGCACGCGTTCATCACGAGCCCGCCCGCGACGAGGCCGACGCCCGCGGTGAGCAGCGCGACGAGGAGCGAAGCGGGCCAGCCCATGCGGAAGGCTCCGGGACGGGCGGATCGTAGCCCGACGTGCGGGGGACGGTTCCCTCGCCCGGCCCGATGGGGTACCGTCGGCGCGTGTCCATGGAGCTCCCCAAGCGGCTCGAGGAGAGGACCCCGCGCTCGGCGCGCATCGAGGTCCCCGGGGACGTCGTCGAGCGGGTCACCCGGCTGTACGACGCGGGCCTCTACGTGGACGCGTACGAAGCCTCGAAGGTCGCGGGACCGCTCCGTGCGTGGTCGGGCGCGGAGGCCCTCGTCATCGCGTCGCGGCTCGCGAGCAACCTCGGGAGCGTCCGCCTCGGGAGCCTCCTGATCACGCGGGCGCACCGCGAGTTCCCGACGAGCGGCGCGGCCCGGGCGTTCTGGTGCTACCACCTGCTCGGCCGGCACGGCCCCATCGTCGCCGATCGGGAAGCCCGGGCCGCCGAAGCGGAGGCGGACGACACCTGGGCGGCCGAGCACCGCTCGGACCTCCTCGCGTTGCGGGCGCGCGTCGCGGCCACCTACCGCGACGGAGAGGCCTCCGCGGCGCTGATCGCGCGGGCGCGGGCGATCTCCCCGCACGATCCGTGGCCCGTGGTGTCCGCGTCGATGGTCGCCGAGCTCGAGGACCGCCCGGAGCAGGCGCTCGAGCTGGCCCGCGAGGCGCTCGGGATGCGCCCCGGCTTCCGCCCCGCGATCCTGCAGCTGGCGCAGCTGCTGCACGAGGCGGGGCGCCGGGACGACGCCGTGGAGCTCCTCGAGGAGGCGATGCGCACGGCCCAGGCTCCGGCCTTCCCGGAGGCGTGCTACGCCCTCTTGCGCGAGTCGGGGGACCCGCCGCGACTGCTCGACCTGCTCGATCGCGTGGATCGGCTGTCGCCGCTGCGCGAACCCATGATCGACGCGTGGCTCGCGCACGCGCGCTGCCACGTCCACGGACGGCGGGGCGACCTCGCCGCGGCGGCGCGCGAGGCCGCGCGGATCGGCACCGCGTACCACCGTGCCCTCGCCGAGAGGCTGTCGCGCCCCGACCCGGGATGGCGGCGCGTCCGCCTCCCCGTCCCGTTCGTCGTGCAGGCGCACCGGACCTGCGGCCCCGCCACCCTCGCCGCCCTCTCGGCGTACGCCGGCCTCCCCGTCCCGCAGGACGAGATCGTGGAGGCCATCTGCTACGGGGGGACGTGGGCCACCGCCGAACGCGACTGGTGCGGGCGGCACGGCTTCGCGGCGCGGGAGTTCCGCGTCACGTGGGAGGCGGCCGTCCGCCTGATCGACGCGTCCTTCCCTTTCGCCATCGAGACCCGCTACGTGGATGCCGGGCACCTCCAGCCCGTGGTGGGCTACGACTCGGCGCGCAGGAGCCTGCTCCTGCAGGAGCCGGGAGGCGTCGAGACCCTCGAAGCGGACGCGGACGAGCTCCTGACGGCCCAACGCCTCACGGGCCCGCGGGGCCTCGTGCTCGCGCCCGAGGCCGACCGCGAGCGGCTCTTCGCCGTGGACCTGCCCGACGCCGCGCTCTACGACCTCCGCCACGCGGCGGAGGCGGCGCTCCGGCGCTTCGATCGGACGGCGGGCGAGGCCGCGCTCGGCGCCCTTTGCGCCGCCGCGCCCGACCACCCGCTCGGCTGGCTCACCCGCCTCACGCTGGCGCAGTTCGACGACGACGCGGTCGAGATCCGCCGCGTGCTCGAGGCGCTCCTCGCGCGGTTCCCGGACGACCCGCGCCTCGTGAGCCAGAAGCTGCGCCTCCTCCGCGAGACGGGCACCCGGGCCGAGCGCATCGACCTGCTCGAGCGCGCGGTCGCGGGGAGCGCCGAGGAGATCGCGTTCCGCCGCGAGCTCGCGGAGGACCGGCTGCGGGACGCGCGCACGTGGCCGCAGGCGCGCCGGCTCCTCGCGTCGGTGCACCGGGCGTGGCCCCGGGACGCCCGGACGCTCCGTCTGCTCGCGGAGCTCGAGGAACGCGGCGGCGAGCCCGACCGAGGGCTCGAGCTCCGGCGGTTCGCGACCTCGCTCGAGGACACGGACGAGGCCTTCGCCTCCGACTACGCGCGCGCCGCAGTCGCGTCCGGCCGGACGGAGGAGGCGCTCGCCTGGCTGCGGCGCCGGTTCGCCACCCACGGCTCGAGATCGAGCCTGCCCGCGATCACGCTCGCCGACGCCTTGGCCCGGCTCTCGCTCCCGGGGGAGGCGCTCGACACGCTCCGCGAGGCGGCGCGCCTGCGTCCCCTGGACGGAGCCCTCCTCGTGGAGCTCGCGGAGGCCGAGGCGAGGACGGGCGACTTCGAGGCCGCGAGGCGGCACCTCGACGAGGCACGTGCGCACACCCGTCCCGGCGCCTGGTGGCGGGCCGACGCCGCGCTGCGGCGCCGGGCCGGCGACCTCGCCGG
>CAZJJQ010000533.1:0-3312 GCA_964546345.1 uncultured Planctomycetales bacterium | reverse complement strand
CGGTCGATCAGCGCGAGCTCCGAGGCGGTCCAGAAGGGGTCTGCGATTCCAGGGGGCGGCGGGGGCGTGGTCGGCGGCGGCTCCCCCGCCCGCGCGGACGCGCGCACCGCGACCAGACAGACGACGAGCGCGATCCCGCATCGGCGAAGGGGCATGGGACCTCCGCCAGCAGAGTAGCGGTACGGAGGCGGCGCAAACACCTCTACTCCGCCAGCCCCGCAGGACGGGGTCGTCTGGTAGCGACAGAGTGGAGGTTTTTGCGCCGCCTCCGTACCGCTACTCCGTACTGCTAGCCCCGCATCCGGCGCGAGGAGGCCGTTCACCTTCCCGTCCACGATCGACTGGAACTCGGCGTTCGACCGGAGCAGGAGGTGCTCCCTCGCGGTCAGCACGGACGGATCGCGTCGGGCCTCTTCGCGCCGCCCGGGCTTCGCGCGGAACATGAACGCCTCGTGCGTTCACTTCTCCAGGCGGATCGGGACCTCCACGCCATCGAAGCGCTCGACCTGCGCCCGCGCCGGCTCTCCGCCGTCGGGCCGCGCGGTCACGATCAGGGGGAAGTTCAGTTCAGGATCGACGAGCAGGCGGAAACGCCCCTCGGCGTCCGTCGTGGCCGTCCAGTCGTCGCCCTCCCCGTCGAGGGGCGTCGCGTGGGCGCCCACGTAGACGTCGCGGGCGGGACGCCCGTCCGCACGATGGACGCGGCCCGAGACCGCGACGCCCACCCGGAGGCGCAGCGATACGGTCTGCCCGTCCGGCACGACCTTCTGCGGACGCGCGGCGATCCAGACGTCCTCGTGTCCGGCGTCGGGCGCCGCCTCGACGTCGAGGGGCCGCGACGAGAGCTCCCCCACCGCGACGCGGCCCCCCTCGCCGGTCGCGAGCCTGCGCTGCGCCCCGGTCCAGCCCGACACCATCACACGGGCGCCGACGACGGGAGTCCCGTCCGGGCCCTCGACCACGAGCGTGAAGGCCCGGTCCTTGGGAGCCGGCCGCGCAAGCAGGATCACGTCCGCGTCCCCCGCACGGACGCCGAGCCGCTCGCCGACCTTCTCCAGGATCTGCCCGGGGTGGTCGGGGTCGTGCTGGCCGGTGACGCGCACCGCGTACACGCCCGCGGCGGCCACCTCGAGGATGAACCGTCCCTCGGCGTCGGTCACCGTCGCGCCCGGCGGACGGCCCGGCGCGAACGCCCCGACCAGCGCCCGGGCGAGTGGGGTGCCGGACGTGTCCCGCACGACGCCCGAGAGCGTGCCCGCGTCCTCGAGACGGATCTCGACTTCGTCGTCCGCGTCGGAGACCGCCACGTCGTTCGCGCCGAGCAGGCTCCGCCCCTTCGCATCGAGCTCCCTCGACCAGAACACGCCCACCTTCCAGGCGCCCCGGGTGATGCGCAGCGTGACCATCCCCCTCGCGTCGGTCATGCCGCTGACGCCCTGCCGCTCCGGACCGAAGGCGGAGACGAACGCCTGCGCGAGGACATCGCCCCGCTCGTCGCGCACCCGCACGACGAGATCCCGCCCGTCGGGCACGCGGAGGTCCACCCCGAGCGCGTCGGCGTCGGCCCCGAGCATCACCTCCCGCGGGGGGATCTCACCGCCCGGGAGCCGCACGGAGAGCGTGTAGGTTCCCGGCGCGAGATCGGGGAAGCGGTAGCGCCCGAGGTCGTCGGTGTAGGCCTCCTCCTCCTCGCCGGTCGCCCCTTTGCGCGCCGGCGCGTCGCCCACGAGCCGCGCCCGGTCCGCGTTCGCGCCCTCGAGGGACACCTGCTGCCCGATCACCGGACGTCCGTCCGCGTCGAGCACGCGCCCTTCGATCCTTCGGCCCGCGCGCAGGACGACGTCGCCCACGTCGAGGACGCTCCCCTCGGCCTCGGCGGCCGGCACGTCGAGCAGCGTGCGGGCGAGGCCCTCGCCGAGGAACACGAGGGAGTGCCGGGTGCCGTGCCGGAGGTCGCCCAGACGGAAGCGGCCGTCCCGGCCCGTCGTGCCCGTCGCGTTCACGTCGCCCTCGACGCTCCCCGCGTGATCGCCGACGTCCACGCACCCCACGAGCACGCCCGGAAGGGGTCGGCCCGTCGCATCGACCACGCGCCCGATCGCCGCGTCCGACCGCGTCAGCGCGAAGTCCGCGGTCTCGCGTTCCCCGACCGTGACGCCCGACCGTGCGTATCCCTCCGCGGCCGCGTGGAGGTCGTCCGCGCCTTGGGCGTCGTGCCAGCCGAGGATCTCGTAGCGGCCCTCGGCGTCGGTCGAGACCGGCGAGGACATCGTCCATCCGATCGCGACGCGGGCGCCCGGGATGCCCGCACCGGTCCTCGCGTCCGTGACACGGCCGCGGATCGTGCGCCCCGTGGGCAGGACGATCTCGACCGCGACCTCGCCGGCCGCGGGCAGCGTCACGCGTTTCCACACGACGCCGCCGAGCCGCGTCGGCTGGGGATCGACGAACGCCCACCCGTCGCCCGACAGCCCCTCGAACCGGGCCACGCCGTCGGCCCCCGAGCTCTCGAACCGGTCGAACACGTCGAGCGATGCGTACTCGGGGCGGAACATCCGCACGCGCACCCCCGGGACGGACGCGCCCGCCTCGTCGCGCAGCCTCACCACGCACCGCACGCCCGGCGCCAGGACGACCCGCAGCCGCTGCCCCGCCGTGCACCCGAACAGCTCCCGCGTGGCGAACCCCGCGGCTTCTGCGCGCAGCGAGAGACGCTCCCCGCGACGCAGGCGGATCGCGAACGTGCCGTCGGTCGCCGAGCGCGTCCGCACCCCTTCGACGGCCAGCGCGTGCATCGCCGGATCGAGGAGCCCCCCCCGTCGCCCCGGGTGGCTCACCGTCGTCAGCCGCGCCCCCGCCACGGGCTTGCCGTCGCCCGTGACGACGACCCCGTGCAGGTCGAGATCGCGATCGACGCGCTCCAGGTCGACCGGAGCCGGCAACGGGGCGTCGGCCTCGGAGCGCGTCGCCGCGGGGGCCAGGCCCGGCGCGCCCGCGATCGGGCCCTTCCCGACGCCAACCGCGTCGGGGAGCGCCTCCGGCGCGAGATCGCTCCGGGACGACCCCGCGAAGGGCACGGGCACGACGCCGAGCACCATCCCCGCGCAAAGCGCCAGCGCGAGGCCAAGCAGCAGGAGCGGCCACGTCCTTCGCATCGCGGGAGTCTACCGAGCGACGGACGGGCCGCCCGGCGACGAAGCCGCCCCGTGCCCACGGGGCGCACGGGGCGGGCGGGGGACGCGAGAAGGCCGGCGCGCTCGAAGGGGCGGGTGGCGCGTCCTACTTCCCCGCGTGGGCCGGCGGCACCGTCGC
>CAZJJQ010000532.1:0-3313 GCA_964546345.1 uncultured Planctomycetales bacterium | reverse complement strand
TGGACGTCGCCGCGTTGCCTTCGTCCGGCGCGCTCGAGGCCGCGCTCGACGAGGCCGTCGCGCTCGCGCTCGACGCCGAGCGCCAGGCGGGCGTGGCGCGCGCCGTCGAGCGGCTGGCCGCGACGTGCGCGGTGCTCGTCGCCGCGCCGGAGGGGCCCCTCGTGGACCGGCTCCTCGACCGGGTGTCGGTGCCGCGTCGCGTGCTGCGCCTGCGGCCGTGGTCGGCCGCGGACGGGGCCTCGCTCGAGGTGGAGGAGGAGCGGTGAGGCTCGAGGTCCACCGCCGGCTCGCCGAGCTCGCCGAGGCGCAGGGCCTCGAGCACGGCAAGCTCGTCCAGAAGCTGCTCGCGCTCGCCTTTCTCGAGGCGGGCGCCGCGCGTGTGACGGAGCGGTCCACGCAGGGGATCGACCTCGAGGTGACGCTCGCGGACGGGCGTCGCGTCGCCCTCGAGGTGAAGACGACCCAGGGCGACGCCCTCACGCTCGGCGCGAAGGACCTCGAGGGGCTCCGCGCCCGGCGCGACGAGGGGTTCGTGCCGTACGTGGCGGTGCTCGGCCCGCACCTCCTCGACGCCTGGATCTTCGCCCGTTTCACGGACGGCGAGCTCCAGCCCAAGCAGTCCTACGCGCCGCTCCTGCTGCGCGCGCTCCGGGACCGTGCGCTCGAGGCCGTGGTGGCCGACACGTTCCCCGCCGCGGTGCTCGCCCACGGCGCCACCGCCGCGTCCGGGGGCCAGGGGGCCCTGGCCGCGCTCCTGCGCCGACACAAGGCCTACGCGCTCGCCTGACCTAGGGGCTTGG
This sequence comes from uncultured Planctomycetales bacterium, assembly GCA_964546345.1. GTDB lineage: Bacteria > Planctomycetota > PLA2 > PLA2 > JAEUHO01 > JAYTCP01. The sequence goes on along the minus strand of CAZJJQ010000532.1, from coordinate 2,513 downwards.
GCAAGAGCAGCTGCGGCGACTTCGGCCGGCGGCGCGAGGCCGTTCGCGTCGTCCCTCGTCGTCAGCGTGTCGGGAACACGCGATCCTCCTCGTTCCTCGCGATCGTCCCCGCGGCGCTCGGCCTCGGGTCACCGCAGCTGTTCTTGCCCCGCGCCAGAGCCTGCCTTTCCCGCGCAGCGACGAGGTCGGGGGTGGGCTCTTCGCGGCGCCCGACGCAGCCGGGGCGTCGGGCGCCGTGGGGGCGTCGGGGGCCTGCGCGAGGGCCCGGCGGGCGCTCCCCTTCGGAGGGCCCGGACCTTCAGCGTCTCGAAGACGGCCCCGGCACGACGGCGACGGTCACCTGCGGGCGCGCGGCGGCGGCGCGCAGGTCCTCGGTCTTCACCGAGCCCAGGCGCTTGACGATCGCGTCGCCGTCCACGTGCAGCGCGGCCCGTCGGGCGTCCCCGTAGGCGACCACGAGGGGCTGGTCGGCGATGGAGCCCTCCGGCGGGGTGACCCCGAACCAGGCGTTCATGCGGGTCCTGGCCTTCCCGACGTCGGCCGCCGTCACCGGCTCCTGCGTCGCGGCGAGGAACGCGACGAGCTTCTCGGCCGCCTCGTCCACCGACCCGTCGGGCGGCACCGCCCGTGACAGGTACGCGGCGGTGGGATCGCGCCAGGGATCGAACGCGAACACCGCGGGATCGACGGGGGCAGCCCCCTTCGGGGTCGCGAACTGCCCGTCGTAGAGGCGCGCCGCCAGCACCAGGAAGGCGGCGTACTCCTTGGACGCCTCGACCTTGGGGGCCGACACGGCGAGGGTGGCGAAGCCTCCCCGTGCGTCGTCGCGGGTGCGGCGGCGGAGCGTGACCGGACCCTTGGCGCCCGCGTGCTCCGGAGGCAGGGGCGTCTCGGGGCGATCGACCGGCGGCCCCACGGGTTCGCCGGCGGGGATGGCGCCGAACCGCTTCTTCACCAGTGCGCGGGTGAGGCCGAGGTCGAAGTCGCCCATGATCGCGAGCGTCGCGTTCCGCGGGCGGTAGACGCGCTCGAGGCGATCCTTCACGTCCGCGAGCGAGATCGTCGCCACCTCGTCCGTGCGCCCGAGGCGCCGGCCGCGCGAGGCCGGCTCGAGAAGCGCGGTCCGGGCGGCGTCGAGCGCGGCTACCGCCGGGATCCCCCCCTCCACGTTCTGCAGCTCGTTGCGCACGTGCGCGCGCGCGGCGGCGACCTCCTCCTCCCGCACGCGCAGCCCGGTCATGCGGTCCGCGGCGTCCTCGACCTCGCTCTCGAGGTCCTTGCAGGGCAGGACCCGGACGAAGAGCGTGTGGTCCTCCGAGGTCGCGTGGTCGAAGCCGAGGCCGTGCCAGGCGCCACGGGCCGGCCCCCGCATGCGGACGTCGTCGCGCTCGCGCGCGGGCATCACTTCCGTGCCCGCGAGGAGGTAGACCTGCTCGATGACGTGGGCGAGCCCCGCCCGCCCCGCCGGGTCGTGGAGCCCCCCGACCTCGTAGACGACCGCCACGGCGCCGTCCGCGGCGCCCGGCGTGCGTCGGAGGACCACGCGCAGGCCGTTGTCGAGCGTGAGGCTCTCGACCTTGGAGGGCGGCGGCGCGGCGCCCGCGTCCCGCGCCCGCGGCGCCCCCAGCACGGTCGCGAGCCCGAGCGCGAGGGCGAGCCCCCGGCGACGCCTGACCGAAACCGTGGCCCCCCGGGGAGCCGGTCCTCCCCTCCTCGGGGCGTGGGGCTCGTCACGAGACCATCCCGTCGATTCCGGCCGGCGGCGGGGCTTCCCGACCGGCGCCGCCGTGCGGCGCGCCGGCGCGAGGGTACGTAGCGCCGGCGAGGGAGGGCCGGGCAGCGTCTCTCGTCGTCGTCGCGTGAGGAACACGCACTCCTCCTCGTTCCTTGCGCGGCGTGCCCCGACGCTCGGCCTCGGATCGGACTCCCTCGTCTCGGGACGGCGCCTCAGATCAGCTTCATGTCCTTCCCGACCTTCGTGAACGCGGCGATGGCGCGATCGACGTCGGCGGTCTCGTGGCCCGCCGAGATCTGCACGCGGATGCGCGCGAGCCCCTTCGGCACCACGGGGTAGTAGAAGCCGATCACGTAGATGCCTTCCTTCAGCATGCGGTCGGCCATGTCCACCGCCACGCGCGCGTCGCCGAGCATGATGGGGCAGATGGGGTGCACGCCCGGGCGGAGCTGGAACCCCGCCTTCGTCATGCCCTCCCGGAAGCGCCTCGTGTTGGCCTCGAGCTTGTCGCGCAGCGCCGTGGACTCGCCGAGCATGCGGAGGCACTCGCGCGTCGCCCCGACGATGGCCGGCGCCACGGTGTTGCTGAAGAGATAGGGGCGGGAGCGCTGGCGCAGGAGCTCGACGATCTCCTTGCGCGCGGCCGTGTAGCCGCCCGACGCGCCGCCCAGCGCCTTGCCCATGGTGCCGGTGAGCACGTCGATGCGGCCCTGCACGCCGCAGTGCTCGGGCGTGCCCCGGCCGGTGCGCCCCACGAAGCCCGTGGCGTGGCTGTCGT
>CAZJJQ010000531.1:0-3314 GCA_964546345.1 uncultured Planctomycetales bacterium | reverse complement strand
GCGGGAGCCGCTCGCCCTCGACGCGCACCGCGCGGCCGCCTGGCTGCTCGCCGCACTCGAGCGACCGGCCACGGCCGTCGCGCATCTCGAGGAGGCCGTGAAGCGCTTCCCCCACCACGTCGGCCTCGCGGGCACGCTCCTCCCGTGGGTCGAGGAGGGCGACCCGGCCCGGGCGGAGGCCCTGATCCGGCGCGTCGTCGAGCTGGAGCCGTCGGACGCATGGTGGCGCCGCGAGCTGGCGATGCTCCTCCACCGCACCGGCCGCACCGAGGAGGCGATCGCGGCCGCGACGGCGGCGTGCGAGATCGCGCCCCAGGCCCCGGCGAGCCACGGGATCCTGGCCAACCTCCAGGCGTCCGTCGGCCGGGACGAGCTCGCGCGGGCGGGGCTCCGCGAAGCCCTGCGGCTCGACGTGGACTACGCCTGGGCGATCGACCGGCTCGTGGACCTCGCGCCCGGGGACGCCCGCAAGCGCGAGGAGCTCGACTTCGTGCACGCGGAGCTGCTCCGTCAGACGACGGACGGCCGGGGCCTCGTCTCGTACGCGTCCGCCGCCCGGTTCGTCCTGCCGAACGAGGAGCGACACCGACGGCTCCTGGCGTTCCTCGAGGCCCGGCCCGATCTGTTCGAGGCCTGGTCGGCCCTCGTGAGGACGCTCTCCGACGCCGGCGAGCTGAAGGAGGCGCGCGCCCGGATCGACGCGGCGCTCGAGAGGTTCCCGCTCGAGGCGGAGGCCTGGCGGCTCCTCGCGCGCGTGCGGCGTCGGCACGGCGACCTCGCCGGGGCGGCCGAGGCCGCGCGGAGGGCCGTGCGCCTGTCGCCCTCCCTCGCGCCGGCGTGGCTCGACCTGGCCCGCCACGTCCACGACGGAGGAGACCTCCCGGGCGCGACCGACGTGCTGCGGGAGGCGATGCGTCACGACCCCCTCGAGTCGCGGTTCGCCACGGAGCTCGCCCGCCGCCTCGAGCTCGCCGGCGACGTCGAGGAGGCGTGGACGCTCTGCGCACGGGCGGTGCACCACGAGCCCGGGTGCTCGGACGCGTGGACCCTCCTCGAACGGCTCGCCTACACGCACGGGCGCGGCGCCGACCTGGTGGCCCTCGGCCGGAAGGTGACCGAGGAGCGTCCGGGGGACCCCGACGCCTGGGTCGCCCTCGCGGACGCGCTGCCCTCCTCCGCGATGGAGGAGCGCCTCGCGTCCTACGCGCGGGCGTCGTCGCTCGCTCCGCGCCGCACGGACGCCTACGACCGTCGGGCCGCCCTGCTCGCGGGGCAGGGCCGGTTCGACGAGGCGCGGGCGGTGCTCGGGAGCGGCCCCTGGCCGCAGGGGGCGCGCCCGGAGGTCCTCGAGGGGCGCGAGGCGTGGCTTCTGGCCGAGGAAGGACACGTCCGTGAGGCGATCGCGCGGATGGTGCCCGTCGTCGAGCGCGCAGGCGATTACCACTGGGGCTGGGCGCGGCTCGCGGACTGGGCGGAGCAGGTGGACGACACCGCGGTCTGGGAGAAGGCGGCCGCCGCGCTCGTCCGCCTGTACCCCACGGATCCGCCGTCGATCTGCACGGCCGCCGAGGTCGAGCTTCGCCTCGGACGACGCGCACGGGCCGAAGAGCTCTTCCGCGAGGCGCTCGCCCACGACCCGGGCTACCGCTACGCCGCCTGGCACCTCCTCTCGCTCGCCTGGACGGCCCGGGACCGCGCCGCGCTGACGGCCCTCCCCACCCTCGTCCGGAGAGACGGCCCGACGGCGTCGATCGCCCATGCGGCCCTCGCGCTCTCGGCGGCGCTCGAGGGCGACGCCGGGAGGGCCACGGACGAGCAACGGACCGTGATGCGGTCGCTCGACGCGGGGGACGCGCTGTCCGAGCTGCTCGACAACGCCATCCGGAAGGACCTCGGCACCTCCTGGGGCGTCCGCTACGACCGGCTCCTCGACGAGGTCGTCGCCGACGACAGCGTGGGCCCGGCGTTCGCGCGCCGCTTCACGGCCCGCGAGGCCCGCCGCAAGCGATGGGAGGTCGTGCACCGGTTCGATGCGTGGCTTCCGCGGCTCGGAGAGCGGGTGTACCCCGCGCTGCGGGACCTCCTGGACGCCTTCGGGGAGAAGCAGGCGCCGAAGGGCGTGATCCGTGGGCTGCTCCGCCGGCACGGCGATCGGTTGCGGGAGGACGTGCAGCTCTGGGGGAAGGTCGGGTACGCCCTGGCCTCGGCGGACCTCGACGCCGACTGCGTGCGCTGGCTCGAGGGAGGCGAGCGACGCCCCGACGCGGAGGGGTGGATGCTGGTGAACCTCGTGGGCAGCCTCCGGGCCTTGAAGCGGGACCGGGAAGCCGAGGCCGTGAGCCTGGTGGTGGTCCGACGCGGGTTGCGGGACGTGACCTGGGATCGTCACGTCGCGCGCGCGGCCTTCGGGGAGGCCCTCGCGGGGCGCCCCGCCGAGGCAAGACGACTGCTCGCCTCGGCGCCCCCGAAGACCGGCGAGGAGGGGTCGCCGAGCCTCGTGCTCCTCCGCGCGCTCGTCGAGGCGCTCTGCGAGGTGGCGGAGAGTCCGGATCGCAAGACCGCGCGGGAGCGGTTCCGGAAGGCCCTCGGCCGCCTGCGCGTGAAGGCCACCGATCGTCCGGACGCGGCCCAGGACGAGCGACGCGACTACACCGCGGCGTTGACCGCCATGGCGGGGCGTGCGGGAGTCCCTTGGCCGCTGTACCGCCGCGGGTGGCCGGCGCACCCGCGCCGGGAGGCCGGCAGCCCGAGCGGGCAAGGAGGGCAGGGCCTGCCGATGTGGTGGGCGATCGTGCTGTTCCTCCTCCTCCTGCGCGCGTGCGCGGGGCTCGCGGGGCATCACCGCTGACGAAAGGACGCGGCGCGCCGCCCCTACCCGGCCACCAGGCGGAACGACCGTGCCAGGAACCGCCCGTTCACGACTTCGCCCTCGACGTCGGCGTGGCGGATCGCGTTGCAGAAGCCGTCCTCCGCGTGCGCGTCGCCGTGATCGTCGATGCCGGTGCCGTCCACGAAGTAGGCGACACCGTCGATCCGGACGGCCAGATCGCACCCGGAGCCGGGCAGGCCGAATCGGCACTCGCCGCAAGCGGCCTCGACGCGAAGACGGGAAGCACTCATGTCCCCGAGCGTACGGCCCCGAGGGCCTGGTGGGCAAGCCAGTGCGGTCCGCAACGTAGACTTCGCAGGAGGGGCCACGACCCCGGGACGGCCCTTCCCCCCGGCCGTGGTCGAACTCGAGGGTGGGAGGGCCGTCCGGCGCGCTACGGCGTCGGGAACGGCCGCGGCGCCTCGCGCCGCACGTTCGGCGCGTC